>JANTFM010000193.1 GCA_024763475.1 Acidobacteriota bacterium
CAATGCAGAGAATTTGACCGATTTCTAGTCGTTATCCCATGGGAAGTCAACCGGGTTCATGCCCGGTGATAAGCTGTCACGCGAGGACATCAAGACCGCGGCGGAAAGGGCGTTGGCGCGGTAGGAATCCTGCGCTAGAGTCGACTAACTGATCCGTAATGGAGCCTGCGATATGGTCGAGAAAATCCTCGGGGACTACCCCCGGAACCAGAGCAGCCTCGTGATGGTGCTACAGGATATTCAGGCCGCGTTCGGCTATCTGCCGAAGGCTGCGCTCGAGGAGGTCTCGCTCGGGCTGGACGTACCCCGCTCGCAGGTCTATGCCGTCGCCACCTTCTACGATGTCCTCTCGCTCAAACCCCAGGGGAAGCACCTCTTGAGGGTCTGCATGGGCACGGCTTGCCACGTCCGGCAGGCTCCGCTGTTGCTCGAGACTGCCGAGCGGAGTCTCGGGATCGAGACCGGCGAGACGACGGAGGACGGTGCCTTTACATTGCAGTCGGTCGGCTGCGTCGGGGCCTGCGCGATCGGTCCGGTGGTCGAGATCGATGGTGTCCACCATGGACACATGAGCGTGGCGTCTCTCTCCCGGCGCATCGGGCGCATTCGCAAGCGGGAGTCTTCGTGATGCCGCGGATCGAGACGGCGGCTGCGCTCGAGGAACGGCGAGTCGCGGCGAAAGGTCTGCACCCCGACTCGGCGAGGCGCGTGACCGTCTGTGGCGGAACCGGTTGCCAGGCGGCGGGTGGCCGCGACGTGGCCAAGGCCTTCAAGAGGGAACTGGATGAGCAGGGTCTCGACGGCGAGGTCGAAGTCATCGTGACCGGCTGTCATGGTTTCTGTGAGCAGGGCCCGATTGTCGTCGTTCGACCGGACGACGTGTTTTACCCCAAGGTAAAGAAGGGCGGGGTCGCCGAGATCGTTCGCCGGACGGTGGCCTCAGGGGAGCCCATCGAGGAACTCCTCTACGAGGAGCCGACCAGCGGCGAGCGCTTCGTTCGAGAAGCTGAGATCCCCTTCTACGCGGGGCAACAGCGCCTCGTCTTCGGCGACAGCGGCAGGATCGCTCCGACGCGTCTCGACGACTATCTCGCGATTGGCGGGTACGGGGGTTTGCGCCGCGCGCTCTTCGACATGGAGCCGGACGAGATCATCGAGGAGATCACTCGCGCGGGTCTGCGGGGTCGCGGAGGCGGTGGTTTCCTCACGGGATGGAAGTGGGAGGGTTGCCGAGCCGCTTCCGGTCAGAGGAAGTTCGTCATCTGCAATGCGGATGAGGGCGACCCCGGGGCTTTCATGGATCGATCCCTGCTGGAGGGGAACCCGCATGCGGTGATCGAGGGCATGCTGATCGGGGCGCGGGCGATCGGTGCCAGCGAGGGTCTCGTCTATGTGCGCGCCGAATATCCCCTCGCGGTCACGCATCTCGCGGCCGCCCTCGAGCAGGCCCGTGAAGCCGGGTTGCTCGGTGAGAGGATTCTTTCTTCCGATCTATCTTTCGATATCCGGATCAGCCGTGGCGGCGGCGCCTTCGTCTGCGGTGAGTCGACGGCGCTGATGGCCTCGCTGGAAGGCAAAGCGGGCGAGCCCCGAGCGAAATACGTGCACACCGTCGAGCACGGACTGCTGGATATGCCGACGACCTTGAACAACGTAGAGACCTGGGCCAACGTGCCGCTGATCCTGAAGCAGGGTGCGGAGGCGTACGCAGCGATCGGCACCGAGCACAGCAAGGGGACCAAGATTTTCTCGCTGGTTGGACGGATCAACAACACGGGACTCGTCGAGGTGCCGATGGGCATCACGCTGCGCGAAGTGATCTTCGGAATCGGCGGCGGGATCCCGGGCGGGAGGGCGTTCAAAGCGGTTCAGACCGGCGGGCCTTCGGGCGGATGCCTCCCCGAATCCATGCTCGATCTGACCGTTGACTTCCAGGAGCTGACCCGCGCGGGCTCGATGATGGGATCGGGCGGGATGATCGTCATGGACGATCAGACCTGCATGGTCGACGTCGCGCGCTACTTCGCGCACTTCCTCTTCAAGGAGTCCTGTGGCAAGTGCACGCCCTGCCGCGAAGGCCTGAAGAACTCGGTCGAGATCCTCGACCGGATCACCAACGGTAAGGGGCGCATCGACGACCTCTCGTTGCTCGAGGAGATCGGCGAGTGGATGACGAGTTCCTCGCTCTGCGCTCTCGGGGGAAGCGCCGCCAATCCCGTCCTGAGCACGATCCGTCACTTCCGTGGCGAGTACCTCGCGCACATCGGGGAGGGCCGCTGTCCCGCCGGCGTCTGCAAGGCGCTGATTCGCTATTCGATCGATGCGGCGCTCTGCGATGGCTGCCACGCCTGCGCGATCGCCTGCCCGGTCGACGTGATCCGTGGCGCGAAGAAAGAGGTGCATGTCATCGACGCCGAGGCCTGCATCAAGTGCGGCGCCTGCCTGTCGGTGTGTCCCCAGGACGCGGTGCTGCGTCGATGAAGAAGAAAGTGAACAAGACCTTGTCAGCCGTTGCAGAGACGCTCGTCACGATCACGCTCGATGGGCGAGAGGTGCGGGCCCGCTATCGCGAGCCGGTCCTCGACGTGACGCGGCGCTACGACATCTACATCCCGACCCTCTGCCACCACGACGCGCTCGAACCTGCGGCTGCTTGCCGACTCTGCGTCGTGGAAGTCGTTCGAAACGGCCGGAGCAAGATCGTTACCGCCTGCAACTTCCCCGTCGAGGAGGGATTGGAGATCCGGACCTCGACCGAACGGGTTCGCCGCTCCCGCCGCATGACCATCGAGTCCCTGCTGGCGCGCTGCGGAGAGGTCCCAGAGATTCAGCGCCTCGCCCGTGAGCATGGCGTCGAGCGCTCGCGCTTCACGGCTCAGGACGATACCTGCATCCTCTGCACGCTCTGCACGCGGGTTTGCGATAGCTACGTGACCTCCGCGATCGCGACCATCGAGCGCGGCGCGAAGAAGTACATCGGGACCTTCGGTGGGGACCCCCCGGAGGAGTGTGTCGCCTGTGGCGCCTGTGCCGAGATCTGTCCCACCGATCACATCAAGGTCCAGCGCGAGGGCAGCAGCTATCGCATTTGGGACCGGGAGTTCGAGCTTTCGCTGTGCGAGGTCGTCGCGGACTCCTGCCGCGCCTGCGGTGCCTGTGAGGCCGCCTGCCCGTGGTCGATTCCGCGGGTTGTGCTGCGGAAGGGGGCGGCGGCCGCGGCGTGGATCGACCCGGAGATCTGCAAGGCCTGCGGTGTGTGTCTCGCGGCGTGCCCTGCCGATTCGATCCGGCAGCCCCGAGATCTGCGAAGACTCCCCCGCCCTGAGGGGAAGGCGGGCGGGCGTCTGCTCGTCATCGCCTGTGCTCGCTCGAAGCTAAGCTCGCCCCTGACGCCGGAACTCCCGGAGGGCGCCCGCGTGCTCGAATTGTCCTGCAGCGGGGCCGCGAGCCATGCGATGCTGCTCGCGGCGCTCGCACAGGGATTCGATGGTGTGCTGGTGCTTGGCCGTCACGAGGCGAGCTGCCGGCTCGATGGGGCCGAGAGCCAGGTGAAGCGAGTCGTGCAACAGGTCGACGAGCTTGCTGGTCTCGTGGGACTGGGCGCAGGTCGCGTCGCCTTCCGCGATCCTGCCGCCGGAAGTCGTGGTCCGGCGGAGGAGGTTCATCGCTTCGCGAAAGAGCTCTCGCGCAGCCCGCTCGAGAGTGCGCTCGCGGAGGACGCGTGGGACGACAGCCTCGATGGAGCCCTCGAGACCCTGCGCTGGTTGTCCGGCCGTACGGAGCTGATGCCTTCTGGAGAGGCCTGGCTCGCGGCGCATGGACTGCCTCCAGCGCGGCCGGGCCAGCCCGCCTTGCTCGCGGCCGCCGTGCCCTACCTCGATATCGCGCTGACGGAATGGCTTGGCGCGGACAGCCTGGCGGGCCGGCTGCGCGAGGCGCTCGAACTGCTCGCCGCCTTCGGCATCGAGGCTGGCGTCGCCGTGGGTGGCTTTCGCGCGGGCGAGCCCCGGTTGATTGCGCACTTTCCCGGTAGCGCCTTTTTCAGTCTCTGTGGGGGCTGTGGCGATCGAGTTGAGGCCGCAGGCGGCGTAGTGACCCCGATGGCCCAGCTCCTCGCGGAACGTGGCGCAGAGCTCGGATTGCCCGCGAGGACTCTCGCTGTCGCGGCCGGGCCGCAGGAGGCGCAGCGGATGGGCCTGGCGGGTTTCGACGGGGACGTGGTCGAGGTGACGACGCCCGCGGTGCAAGGCATGCGCCTTGCGATCACCAGCGAAGAGAGGCGGCTGATCGAAGCGCGCTTTCTCGAGGCGGAGCGGGCCGGGGCCGCGGTCCTGCTCACTTCGGGGCCGGCTCAGCTCGTGCAGTACGCTCTCGCCTGCCGCGAGGGTTCCTGGCGTCAGGCCCACGTCAGGCCACTCCTGGCGACGACGATCGCGGCTGCGGGGCTGGCGGCCAAGGGGCAGGAGCAGACATGACGCAGCGCCGTATCGACTCCCATCCGATCCTCGATTCTCTCCCTCCCGCCTCGGTCGAGTTCACCTTCAACGGCCGGAAGCTCCTGGCAAGGAAAGGGGAGATGATCTCCTCGGCCCTCTTCGCTGCGGGCATTACGGTCTTCGGCCATCACCACAAAGACCATGGTTCCCAGGGGATCTTCTGCGCGAATGGCCAGTGCTCTCAGTGCCTGGTGCTCGCCGACGGCCGTATGGTCAAGTCCTGCATGGTGGCCGCCGAGCCCGGCATGGAGGTGCGGAGCTACGAGGGTCTATCGCCTCTTCCCGCGGATGATGAGCTTCCCGAGATGGGTCGTTTCGGAGAGGTTCACGTTCCCGTGCTGATTCTCGGTGGTGGTCCTGCGGGTCTTTGCGCGGCCGTAGAACTCGGGCGCCTGGGAATCGAAGTCCTGATACTCGACGACAAGCCCGAGCTTGGAGGCAAGCTCACGCTGCAGACCCATGGCTTCTTCGGTTCGGTTGCCGACTGCCACGCCGGAACCCGCGGCACGAAGATCGGACATTTGCTCGCGGAGGAGGTCGAGGCCTTGCCGTCGGTCACGGCGTGGACCGAGGCGACCGCGCTCGGGCTCTTCGGCGATGCCAAGGTCGGCGTGGCGACGCGGGAGGGATATCGTCTCGTGTCGGCGGACACGCTGCTGATCGCCATGGGAGCCCGGGAGAAGGCGCTCTCCTTCCCCGGTTGCGACCTGCCGGGCATCTACGGAGCCGGAGCGTTTCAGACCCTGGTCAACCGAGACTTGGTCGCGGCATCGCGCAAGCTCTTCATCCTCGGTGGCGGCAACGTCGGACTGATCGGTGCCTACCACGCGCTGCAGGCAGGCATCGATGTCGTGGGACTTGTCGAGGCACTCCCCAAGTGTGGCGGCTACAAGGTGCATGCGGACAAGATCAAGCGTCTTGGCGTGCCGATCTGGACGAGCCACACGGTGATCAAGGCGTCGGGCGAAGAGACACTCGAGAGTGTGACCATTGCGCGCATCGACGAGCGCTTCCGCGTCGTCGAAGGCACGGAGCAGACTTTTGCAGCGGACACGCTGCTGATCGCCGTTGGACTCAGTCCGGTCGACGAGATCCTCCAGAAGGCCCGGGAGTACGGGCTGAAGGTGTTTTCCGCGGGGGACAGCGACGAAGTTGCCGAGGCTTCCGCAGCCATCTTCTCGGGGCGCATCGAGGGCCGGCGAGTCGCGCGGGAACTCGGCGTCCCGATCGAGATTCCGGAATCCTGGGAAGACCTGGCCGCGACCCTGCGCAGCCGGCCGGGACCCGTCACTCCCTGGAAGACGCCAAAGGGCAACGAGCGGGTCTATCCGGTGATTCGCTGCATCGAGGAGATTCCCTGCAACCCGTGTTCCGCCGCATGCCCCGAGGGCCTGATTTCGATGGACGGGATCATGGCTCTGCCGGAGTACACGGAGCACTGCATGGGTTGTGGGGCCTGCGTGACCCGCTGCCCGGGCCTCGCGATCAACCTCGTCTGCGAGGACTACGATCCTGAGCGGAAGCTGGCGCTGCTCGAACTGCCCTTCGAGTTCAGCGAGCACCAGATCCCGCTCGGTGAAGATGTCCCGACGACGGACTTCGATGGTGTCGTCATCGGGACAGGCCGGGTGATCGCCGTGCGGGAGCGCGAGGATCAGGATCGCCGCAGGCTGCTGATGGTCGAGGTG
Organism: Acidobacteriota bacterium; assembly: GCA_024763475.1. GTDB lineage: Bacteria > Acidobacteriota > Polarisedimenticolia > J045 > J045 > JANTFM01. The sequence continues at coordinate 6,185 of JANTFM010000193.1, forward strand.
CCGTGGGAGCAGCGCCTGGAGGTCGCGGGTTTCGCGATCCGCGAGCCCTCCGTGCCGATCGAGACCCTCCTGGCAAGCGAGGAGGAGGATCCGGTGGTCTGCCGTTGCGAGCGCGTACGCCGAAGCGAGATCGTGCGGGAGATCCAGGCGGGAGTGCGCGATCTCAACCAGCTCAAGGCCCTCTCCCGTCCGAGCATGGGAGGATGCGGCGGCAAGACCTGCACCGAACTGGTGCGGCGCATCTTCCGCGAAGAGGGCATCGACCTCGGGGAACTCACGCCAGGGACGATCCGACCGCTGGTCGCGGAGGTGCCCCTGGGGCTCTTCGTCCAGGGAGAGGACGCACTTGACGGCGAGGGGGATGGACCCTCATGAAGCGGAACTTCGACGCGATCGTGGTGGGCGGCGGAAGCGTTGGTGTCCCCTGCGCCTACAACCTCGCGAAGAACGGGCTCAGCGTGCTCCTGATCGAAAAGGGTCACGCCGTGGGTCAGGGCGACAACAAGGCTGCGATCGGCGGCATCCGCGCGACCCACTCCGACCCGGCGAAGATCGTGCTCTGCAGCCGGAGCCTGGCCGAGATGTCGACCTTTCGAGAGCGTACCGGTGTCGACGTGGGCTGGAAGCCGGGAGGGTATGTCTTCCCGGTCTACGGCGAGGAACTCGAGAGTACTCTGCGCGGACTCTTCCCCATTCAGCACGCGTACGAGCTGGAGATCGACTGGGTCGACCGCGACGAACTCGCAGGGCTCGTCCCGGGTATCGTGCGCGAGGGACTTCGTGGCGGGACCTATTCACCCAACGATGGACAACTCTCTCCGCTGAAGGTCCCGGTGGCGTTTGAGCGTGCTGCCGAGCAGCACGGTGCCGTCTTCCACTTCGCGGAGACCGTGACGGGCTATGAGATCGTGTCCGGCCGCATCGTTGGTGTGCGCACCGACAAGGCGCAGTACAGCGCGCCGCGTGTCGTGGTCGCGAGCGGTGCCGACGCCGCCGCCGACGGCAGGCTGCTCGGCATCGATATCCCGGTGCAGCCCGACTCCCATGAGGCGGGAATCACGGCGCCCGTGGAACATTTCCTCGCCCCGCTGATCGTGGACATGCGCCCAGGCGTGGACGGCAAGACGGCAAATTTCTACTTCGGGCAGAACGATGAGGGGCAGATCATCTTCTGCTACACGCCCCGCGAGCTCTTCATCGGCGATGATCGGGAGAGCCGTTCGGAGTTCCTGCCGATCCTCGCGAGGCGCATGATCTCGTTGATTCCACGCCTCAGGCACCTGCTCGTACGCCGCGTCTGGCGTGGCTGCTATCCGATGACTCCCGATGGCGTCCCGATCATCGACAACGTTCCATCCATCGCAGGGCTGACCCTCGCGGTTGGCATGTGCGGACAGGGCTTCATGCTCGGCCCTGGCGTGGGCCAGGAGGTCGCTTCTCTCGTGCTGTCAGACGAGAGCCTGCTGCCCCAGGAAGCCCGCGAGAAGGTCTCCTATCCACGTGACTTCTACAAGGCGGCGAGCGAGGCGCTCAAGTAAGACAAGGCGCTAGCTTCCAGCTGGAAGGGTGCCAGCCTCCGTTCTCGCAACTCAGATCTCTGTCTGTGGGAACGGGGCCTGATTCGTCTCCGCGGCCTGTAAGAGAGTCGGGGTCCGCGGCAGAATCTGTGGGCAAAAAACCGTCCATTTTCAG
>JANTFM010000194.1 GCA_024763475.1 Acidobacteriota bacterium
ACGAATCCCATCTCCGTGGCAACCTGGCGCCGGAGTCCCTTGATCTTGTCGAGAATGCCACCGGCGCGATCGGCCCCCACGGCGGAAATGAGATCGTAGCCCACCTCGACACAGAGCGGATCGATCCCGAGCAGCGGTTCGACCTCTTCTTCCGCATCGGGGATGGTGCTCTCCTCGAACTCCGCGGGGGCGGCAGCGGCCGCGTCGAGTCTCTTCTGTCCCACGCGCGAGGCAGCAAAGATCACGATCGCGAGCAGCAGGAAGGAGATCTTCGGCATCCCGGGAATCAACGCCAGCGTCACCAACGTGCCCGAGGCGATCTTCAGCGGCAGAGGAGACACCAGCAACTGACCGAAGACCTCTTCTCCGAGGCTCTCCGCCTGCGCGGCACGCGTTGTGATGATGCCGCCGGCCACGGCGACAAGCAGTGCAGGAACGGCAGAAACAAGGCCGTCACCGATCGTCAGGACGGAAAAGGTTTTCAGCGCCTCATCCCACGGCATGCCCTTCTGGAGCACTCCGATCAGGAAACCGGCGATGACGTTGATCACGGTGATGATCAAGGCGGCGATGGCATCGCGTTGGGTAAAGCGGACGGCGCCGTCCATCGATCCGAAGAACTCGGCCTCTTTCTGGATCGACTCGCGTCTTTCGATCGCTTCGCGCTCCGTAATCAGCCCGGCGTTGAGATCCGCATCGATCGCCATCTGCTTGCCTGGCATTGCGTCGAGAGTGAAGCGTGCGATGACCTCCGAGATACGCGTCGAACCATGGGCGATGACGACAAACTGCACGACCAGAAGCACGAGGAAGATGACGAGCCCGACCACGAAGGACCCGCCCACGACGAACTGGCCGAAGGACTGGATCACCGCACCTGCCGCCGAGGTCCCCGAATCGCCCTGGAGCAGGATCAGGCGAGTCGAGGCGATGTTCAGCGCAAGCCGGTAGAGCGTCAGGAGCAGCAACACCGAAGGGAATGCCGAAAACTCGGTGGGACCGGGCACGTACATCGCCGTCAGGATCACGACGATGGCCCCGGCCAAGTTCACGGTGATCAGGACATCGAGGACACCTGTGGGGAGTGGAACCACGATCAGCGCGAGCGTCGCCAGCACTGCGATGGGCAGCACCAGGTGAGCCTTGCCGCCCACCTTTGGGGCGCCCAGAGCGGCGCTGCTCATCGGGTCACCTCGGCTTCGTGTTCCCTCTCGACCTCTTCGTGGATTCGATAGGATCCCTTGCGCTGACCCATCACGTAGGCGAAGACCTCTGCCACGGCCCGGAAGAGGCTCTCGGGGATCGGACGGTCGAGCGGGCAAAGCCGCTCGAGAGTTCGGGCCAGCGGCGGGTCCTCGACGATGGCGACGCTGTGCTTGCGCGCTTCTTCCTTGATGCGCAGCGCCACGCGGTCCCGGCCCTTGGCAACCACGACCGGAGCCGCCATCGTCGCGCGCTGGTACTGCAAGGCCACCGCGAAATGGGTCGGGTTGGTCACGACAACGTCCGCCGTCTTGACCGCCGCCATCATGCGTCGCCGCGACATTTCGCGCTGCCGCGTGCGGCGCTGTCCCTTAACCTCCGGATTCCCCTCGTTCTCCTTCATCTCGTCGCGGATCTCCTGCTTGCTCATGTAGAGATCCTTGACCCAGCGGTATCGCATGAAGGAGTAGTCGATCACCGAGGTGAGAATGCCGATGATGAGCGCGCGGAAGAGGATTCTTCCGATCATGCTCGCGGCATCCCGACCGATGGCATGCGGCGTTTCAAAGGCGAGCTCGATGATCTTGTGCCACTCGGGTACGACCACGACGAGCGCGAGACCGACGTAGAGGAAGAGCTTGGCGAGGGCCTTGCCCGCTGCGAAGATCTTCTTCACGCTGAAGACGTTCTTGAGCCCCTTGAACGGGTCCATCTTGTTGAACTCGATCTCGATCGGATGCTTTTTCGGATGAAAACCTGTCTGCCCAACCTGCCCGACGAGTGCGAATGCGAGGAGCGCCAGGAGAAGCGGCGCGAGCAGCGTCAGCGCCGTCAGCCCCATGTCGATCACCCGGTCCATCATGTACTCGTGGCTGTGCCCGAGCCCGACCTCGATCAGCGAGCGCCGCACCTGGCTCGCCAGACCGCCGATGAACGCAGCGCCACCGATGCCGCCCCACATCAAGAACACGCCCAGCGAGACCGTTTGACCAAGATCCTGCGAGCGCGGGACATTCCCTTTTTCATACGCCTTCTTCAGCCGCCGCCCTGTCGGTTTCTCAGTCTTCTGACTCTTGTCGGGCTGCGAACCAGCCATGCCTACGCCCCCGCCATCGAGCCGAGAAGCCCGTAGACATCACGAATCGCGCCATCGAGGGACTCGCCAACCAGCGGAATGAGAACCTGGATCGAGAACCCCACAGCCACCAGCCCGAAACCCAGCCGGACGGGCGCGCCGACGATCAGGATGTGCATCTGCGGCACCGCACGCGCCACAAGCATCAGGCAGGTGTCGACCAGCAGGCCAGAGACGATCACCGGTGCTGCGATGCGCACACCGAGCATGATCACCCTGCCGGTGAGCGAGACCGCTGTCGCAGTCCACGGCCCTTCGAGTGAGGCCGTTCCGACGGGGAGCAACTCATAGGAGCGCGCGAGGACCCCGATGAGTTGGCGATGACCACCGATGGCGACATAGACCAACATCGCCAGCAGGCGGTAGAAGACGCCGAGCGCCGGAATGTTGATCTGCGTGATGGGGTCGAGTTCGTTGGCAATCGCAAGGCCAGAGGGGAAGGATGCCACCCCGCCCGCATAGAGCGCGGCATCGATGACCATCCGCCCCGCGAAGCCGAGGGTCACGCCGATCAAGACCTCGAAGAACACCAGTTGGAACATCGACGTTTCAACCGGAGGGGCCGGCACGACCGGCGCCAGGACGATCATCAGCAAGATCGCGAACGCGACCCGCACCCGGACAGGGATCCCCTCGGAGCCCACGAGAGGCGCCACCGCGACGAACGCACTGGCGCGAAGCGCCAACGCGAGTGCGGCCTGGGCGCTCGCCCAAGGAAAAGGAATCGCGAGCAGATCCACCTCAGGCCCCCATGGCCGCGATCATGTCGCAGACGTGTGTCAGGAAGCCCATGAGGATTCGCAGCATCCAATGCATCATCAGGGCGAGGATCCCGAAGACGATGATGATCTTCGGGATGAAAGTAATCGTCATGTCCTGGATCGATGTGGCAACCTGGAAAATACTCACGATCACACCGACGAACATGCCGGAAAGGAGCACGGGAAGCCCGATCATCAGCGCCGTCTTGATCGCCTCTCGCCCCACGGTGACCACGGTCATCTCATCCACGATTGCATCCTCCTGCTCCGGATGTCTCGCAGGCCGTTTCAGCGAGTAATTCTGGCTGCTCTCCGGAGGGGTCGCAGGCACGATGGCGCCCCCAACCCCCGGCCGGAGGCAGGCCCCGAAAAGAACGGTCGAAAGCGGGGTACGGACACCGTGAGTCGGCCAACGGAAAACTGTCGGCTTGCGGGGACGGAGTTCCTGCAGAAGGAATCATCAGTCGTTCTCTCTAGTGGAAACCGGCGATTAGCGAGCCGGCAACGAGAGACCATCCATCGACCATCACGAAGAGCATGATCTTGAACGGCAGAGAGATCATCGCGGGGGGCAGCATCATCATGCCCATCGAAAGCAGGACAGACGCCACGACCAGATCCACCACGATGAAGGGCAGGAAGAGCAGGAAGCCGATTTCAAACCCAGCGCGCATCTCCGAAATGGCGAACGACGGCACGATGACCTTCATCGGCAAGTCGTCCTTGGTGTTCGGCCGTTCGATCTTGGCCATTCCGATAAACAAATTGAGATCGGACTGCCGCGTATTCCGCAGCATAAAATCCTTCATCGGAACGGACGCGATTTCGATCGCCTCGATCGCGTCTACTTCGCCTTGATCGTAGGGAATCCAGGCCGTTTCGTACACGCTATCGATCACTGGCGACATGATGAAGAAGCTCATGAAGAGAGCGAGACCGACCAGCACCTGGTTCGGTGGAACTTGGGGAGTTCCCATTGCCTGCCGTAGGAAATGGAAGGAGATGATCAGACGTACGAAGGAGGTCGTCAGCAGCAGCACCGTCGGCGCAACCGCGAGGAAGGTCAGCATCAGCACGATACGAATCGCGCTCGACGAGATGCCCTCCGCCGACGGGTCGCTTAGTTTCAGTTCCAGTGACGAACTCTCCGCCATGGCCAGCGGAGACAGTAGGGCCACGATCGGCAGCAGGAACGGGAGGCGGCGGATCACTGAGCCCCCCCGCGGACCTTGAGCCTTCCGGCGAGCACCTTGGCGAAGTCGATCGTGCTGGCCAGGCCCTTGGTGACCGGGGGAATCGAGGATCCCGCCTCGAGGGCCAGTTCCTCAACCCGGGGCCGCGATTCGAGTTCGGTGACGAGACTCACGCCCTTTTCGCTGACCCCGACGAGCAGGCGACGGTCTCCCTCGCCCAGGATCATGAGCGAGACCCCGCGGGACAGGTTCAGACGCTCTTCGACGTGCAGTCGACGCGTGGCACCGGATCGACGACCCTTTCGCAGCAGCCAGCCGAGGACGACGATGACGCCTGCAACAACGGCGAGAGCCGCCAGGACACGCAGCATATCGGCGATTCCGAGACTCATCGCGTCCGCCATCAGCTCAGCTCCCCAGCCTGGTGATTCGGAACGAGAGAACACCCTTGATCTCGACGATCTCTCCGGCTCCGATCTGGCGGCCTTCCGCGATGAGTTCGGCAGGCTCCCCGACCTGTGTTTCGAGCGCTACCACGGACCCCGCCTCGAGCAGGCGCAGTTCGGAGAGCGGGGTCTCACCGCACGCCAGCCGGGCAGAGAGGGTCAGCGGCAAGGCTTGAAAACCGTCTCTGCCGAAGTCCGGGCCGGGAGGCCTCGTTTGTTCGTCGCTGTTTGCCATCGCACATCTCCTGTCGGACCATGCGAAAGCAATTGGCGTGCCTGTTTTCTCAAACGATATCAGGTGCTTATGTTACAAGGACTTAGCAGCGCTATCTCGATCAGAAATTCATTTGGCAGGCCCACTTCGCCGACGCTTCGGCAGCTCGGGGAGGGGTCAGTGACGAGCTCTTGACGCTTCCTTCCGTTAAGTGCTCTGTGCGTGCTCGAGTCAAGAATTTTTTTGCGCTGACAGGAAGACCCGCTGGCCGGTACGTGAGCGGGCGACCTCGAGAGCAGGGAGCGGTGCCGCATCTCTCGGATCCAAGCTCGTCTGTATAGCGGCCCAAAAAAGGAGGGCGCGGCTCGAGGCGCCGCGCCCTAGAGGGAGGGGTTATCTACCAGGATCAGCGCTTGATGGAGAGCGTTTCCTGGAGAATCTCGTCAGCCGTTGTAATCACGCGACTGTTGGATTGGTAGCCTCGCTCCGCAACGATCATGTTGGTGAACTGCTCCGTGATATCCACGTTTGAGAGTTCAAGAGCCCTGGAAATGATGGCGCCGCGCCCACCGCTCTGGGCCGTCCCCACGGAAGGAGCTCCCGACCCGACCGATGCCATGTAGGTGTTGTCGCCGCGGCGGAAGAGGCCGTCCGGGTTGTTGAAACTGACCATGGAGATCTTGGAGAGCTGAAGAGTCTGACCGTTCGTGAACACACCGTTGATCAGGCCATCGTCGTTGATCGAGAGCGAGTGCAGTCTTCCGACACCGTAGCCATCCACGATGAGCGAGGTGTCGCCGGTCGCGGCCGCGTAGCCGGTGACCACCGGATCACCGCTGCCGTTGTAGAACTCCCAGTCGACGTTCTGGCCGGCAGCACCGTTGGCCCAGGGCCCGATGGCCAGCGTCTGGTTTGCCGCAGGCGTTACCAGTTTGCCGGTTCCGTCGAAAGTGATCGTGCCGCTGCCAACGACCTTGGCCGCGCTGCCATCCGACGCTTCCGCCACGTCATCCCAAGGGAGCTGTGCTTCCCAGGTCCACTGATCTAGCTGCCCGTCTGCGGGGGTGGAGGTGTCGACTGGGGTGAACACCAGTTGGAGGCTGTGCTCCTCACCGAGGGCGTCGTAGACCGGGACGGTCGGTTGCCAGGTGTTCGTCAATTCCTCGTTCGCGTCCAAGTTGAGGTCCATGCGGAAGAGACCCGTCACTTCGGGCGGTGCAGTGAGGCCGGTCGAGACCTGGATATCGCTGAGGGCACCGGTGGGCACGATGTCGCCGGCCGAGTCGCGCGTGTTGTAGCCCTGGAGCCGGTCTCCACCCGGGTTGACCAGGAAGCCTTGGTTGTCGAAGGAGAAGTTTCCGGAACGGGCATAGACGGACAGGCCGTCGGCGGTCTTCAGATTGAAGAAACCGGATCCTTGAATCGCCAGGTCCGTCTCGACCTCGGTCGGCTGCAGAGCGCCCTGATGGAAGAGCTGCTGGATACTCATCAGACCGGTGCCGAGTCCAACCTGGTTGGTCGAACCGCTTCCTCCAATGTGCCCGGATGAGACGTTAAAGAAGTCTGCGAAGTTCGCGCGACTGGACTTGAAACCGACCGTATTCACGTTCGCGAGGTTGTTTCCGATGACCTCGATGGCGTTCGAATGGGCCTGCAGCCCGGAAAGTCCCGTGTAGAAAGCTCCCTGTGCCATTGTCTCTCTCCCTCTGGTCGCGGGGCGCCTAAGCCTCTCGCGATCCGCTTAGTCTGTGTGTCTACTGCGCTCCGTTCGATCCGTGCTCGTCCTCCGGCACACGGATTTCCAGGATCTCCTCGAATGAAACGGTCCGGTTACCGGAGATCAGGAACAGGCCTCCAGCACCCACGTTGAGTCCCTCGACGGGCAGGGCAACCATCCCGGACAGCGTACGGTCACTTCCCGTGGAGTCAGTGGCATGCACGCTGAAGGAGTACATTCCCGGATCGAGTTGGTTCCCGTTCTCGTCCATGCCGTCCCAGTCCACGCGATGCCGACCCGTACCGAGATCGTCCTCGCCCAAGTTGATCGTGCGGACCACGGCCCCGTTCTCGTCGTAGATTTCGACACGCAGTGCGTTGGTCGGCTCGAGGAGATCAAAGACGATGCCCTCGGCCCCATCCGGCCGGAGCTGCACCTCACCGCCCGTGTCCACATAAACCTCTCGTCCCACGAGGTTCATCGATTGGCTGTTGACCATCTGCAACTGGCTATCGAGCAAGCCGTCCATCCGCGTGTTCATATCCTGCAACTCCTCGAGACTCGAGAAGGTCGCAAGCTGCGCGATAAAGTCGCTGTCCTTGACAGGCTCCAGCGGATCCTGGTTCTCGAGTTGCGCGACAAGAAGCGTCATGAACTCGTTCTTGCCCAACGCCGGCTTCTCGGTTGCAAAGAAATTGGCATCCTCTTGGATGCGATAGCTATTGGGGTCGATCCCGACGGGTGTTGAATTCAAGTCCATGCTCTGCTCCTCACCCTCCTTTAATGCAACGGTCATGCCAGCGACTTGGAGCCACAAACAAGGGCTTCGACACTCATCTCCAACTCAAGGCGGAAGATTTTTCCGCCTCTGTGGGAAGGGATGTCCCTGCGAGCAGGAAAACAGGCACTCTTCGTCGATGAGCGGATCAGGGGACGACATGAAGACAGCCGGATCAGGGGACGACAGGAAGGCAGCCGGATCAAGGGACGACAGGAAGGCAGCCGGATCGGGCGACGACAGGAAGGCAGCAGGATCAAGGGACGACAGGAAGGCAGCCGAATCGGGCGACGACAGGAAGACAGCAGGATCAAGGGGCGACAGGAAGGCAGCCGGATCAGGGGACGGCAGGAAGGCAGCCGGATCAGAGAACGACAGGAAGGGCGCCGGATCAGGGGACGA
>JANTFM010000195.1 GCA_024763475.1 Acidobacteriota bacterium
TCACGCCACAGAACATCTACTCGGAGGGCTCGGAAGACGCAGACGAAGTCATGTGGACCCACCCGGACTTCCTGCTCCTCTTTGCCGCGGGCAACAGCGGCCCGGGAGCCGACACGGTCGGCTCACCAGCCTCCGCGAAGAACGTTGTCGCCGTCGGCGCAACAGCCCACGGCTCCTCGGCGGGGACGATCGCCAGCTTCTCCTCCCGCGGAAACACGGAGGATGGTCGCATCAAGCCCGACGTGACGATCCCCGGCTCGAGCGTCATCTCAGCCAACAACGACGGGAATGTGGAGAGCGAAAACTGCAGTACCCAGGGCATGAGCGGGACGAGCATGGCCTCGCCGACCGCGGCCGGACTCACCGCCCTCGTGCGGGAGTACTTCGACAAGGGCTTCTATCCCGAAGGCGTCGCGACGCCTGCCGACGCATTCACCCCCTCGGCCGCGCTGCTCAAGGCCACGCTGATCGCATCCGCCGCGCCGATGGAGAACGTCTCGTCTCCGCCGCCCTCGAGAGAGCAGGGCTGGGGCCGCATCCTGCTCGACGACGCGCTCTACTTCCCCGGAGACCCCACCCGGCTGCAGGTCGAGGATGCCGCCGAGGCCTTTGACGCCTCGGGCGAGGAGTCCGACACCCTGTGGATCGAGGTCACCGACTCCGCCGCGCCGCTCAAGGTCGTGCTCGTCTGGACCGACTACCCCTCGTCTCCGGCGGCCGCCACGAACCTGGTCAACGATCTCGACCTCGTGCTGGAGGACCCGGAGGGCGTCATCTACCGCGGCAACAACTTCACCGGCGGGTTCACCCAGGCCGATGGACAGGCCGACCGCGTGAACAACATCGAGGTCATCAAGATCGAGGCGCCTGCGCTCGGTCTGTGGGCGGCAACGGTCACGGCTCACGAGATTCAGCAGCCCGCGCAGGGCTATGCGCTGGTAACGACCGGAAGCCTCGGGGAAGCCACCTCGCCGGAAGCCGGGCGCGCGAACTTCGGTGACGCGGTCTACGGCTGTGACCAGGAGCTTCAACTCCGCGTGCTCGACGGCAATGTGGGACTGCAACAGGTTCCGGTCCAGGTCTGGTCAGAGAGTGAGACCATCCCGGAGACCGTCCTCCTCGACGAGGTCGAGGCCGGAAGCGGTCGCTACACGGGCGCCTTCCACACGAGTCCTGCCGCCGCAGTGAGCGGGGATGGCCTGCTGTCGATCACAGACGGCGACCGGCTCACCGTCGAGTATGAGGACGGGGATGATGGCGCCGGCGGAGCGTTTGTCGCCTACGACGTCGCTACGGCAGACTGTCGCGGACCGATCATCCGCGGCCTGCACGTCGAGACGATCACCGACCAGCGCCTGAGCGTACACTTCGAAACCGACGAGCCCGGAAGCTCGGTGGTCGAGTGGGGACCCACCCCGGATCTTCTCAACAGCGTCTCGCAGCCCGAATATCTCACCTCGCACGCGACCCTGCTCAATCAACTCGAGGCCTGCCACTCCTACTACCTGCGAGTCCGCAGCAGCGACCGCTTCGGGAACAGCACGGTGGCCGATGACAGCGGCGCGCCTCACACCTTCCACACCTGGCTGATCCCTGGTCTCTACTGGCAGGAGAGCTTCGAGGGGGAGGTCTCGGGGTGGACGCTGCTCGGAGAATGGGAAGTCGGAACCCCCCAGGGCCTGGGGAACGCCTCGGGCTCCTGGCACCCGGATCCCCAGGGTGCTTTCAACAACCAGCGGGCGCTGGGCAACGACCTGCTCGGGCAAGGCGACTATCCGGGCGACTACGAGCCTGGCGCGTCGGAGTCCGCCCAGAGCCCGCCACAGAATGCAAGCACCTGGAGCCACACCCAACTCAGGATCACCAAGCAGCTCAATATCGATGGCGCGGACAGCGCGACGATCGCGATCTTCACCAACGGCACGACACCGCTCTACGGCAACGAGGGGAATTCCGTGCGAGACGCGGAGTACGAGACTCTGAGCTTCGACGTCTCCTCCTCGGTGGATGGCCGACCCTCGGTCGGCGTCGTCTTCGGCCTCGCAGCGGATGACCAGATCCAGGCTGCGGGCTGGACCATCGATGACGTGATCTTCAAGGACGGTACGCTCCCCGACTACGGTGCCTGCGGAGGATGCGCCCTGGCGCCTTCCTTCGCGGGAGCTTCCTCGGCGGAGGATAACGACGCCTGCGGAACCGACGGGGTCACCGTCTCCTTCGAGCAGGCGACCTCCTGGGGGAGTGGCAGCGGCGGAAGCTACGCGATCTATCGCGACACCTCGCCCGACTTCCTTCCCTCCGCCCAGACCCTTCTCGCCAGCGGCGTCACGGAACTCTCCTACAACGACCTGACGGCGCCGACGGACCAGTGGCTCTACTACCTCGTGCGTGCTGAGAACGACGAAGGCTGCTCCTCCGGACCGCAGAACAACGGGCTGGTGGACGGCAACCTGGTCTACGCCGCGGTGGAGGAGACGACCAGCGTGACGCGTCCGCCCGTGATCGACACGCTCTCGCTGCTGCGGGCCGGCAAGGTCCACCTACGCGCCAATTGGCAGGCGGTCGCATCCGCAAGCGAATACAGGATCTTCCGCTCCGACACTCCCCTGCCCGACGGCTTCGAGCAGCAGGGCAGCGTGGTCGATCCGACCTACCTGGACCTGGGAGCGGCGGCGGACGGCGAGACCTGGTTCTACCTGGTACGCGCCGTCAACGCCTGTGGCAACGAGGGGCCCTGAGAGGCATCAGCCTTTCGAGTGCAGCGCGAAGAACGCGCCCTGCGGGTCGGAGCACTGGGCCACCTTGGAGCCTCCGGGGACCTCCATCGGCCCGTTGTGCACCGTGCCCCCGCTGGCCCGGACGGCATCGAGAGCCTGGTCGATATCCGCGACGAGAATGTAGAAGAGCCAGTGCGGCGGAGCGGGAATCTCGGGCATTTTGTTGAACATCCCGCCGATCTGGCGCCCCTCCGCGAGGCTGAAAATCTGGTAGATGCCGGGCTCGCCCATGTCGACCGCTTCGGCCTTCTTCCAGCCAAAGAGGGCCGAGTAGAACTCGAAGGCGGCGTCATGATCGGTCGTGAGAAGCTCGTTCCAGGAGAAACGCAGTTCTTCCAGGGCATCATCGACCGGCGAGTCCTTCGGATCGAAGAAGATCGAGAACACCGCTCCCTGCGGATCGCGCAGCACCGCGAACACACCCGCGCCTTCGATCTCCATCGGGCCAACCATGAGTTCGGCGCCGAGGCTCTTCGCCTTCGCAACGGTGGCCTCGATGTCCTCGACCGCCACGTACCCTGCCCAGTGGGGAGGCGCGCCCGCGGCCGCAGCGTCGTCCGGGATCGCCATCACGCTCCCGAGCGGAGTCTTGCCGGCGGTCCACATCGTGCAGGCCATCCCGCCGCCCTCCCAGGGGGTCGTCCCCCAGCCGATGACCTTGGTGTAGAAGGCGATGGCGGCCTCGGTGTCGCTCGTCATGAGTTCGTACCAGCAAAAACGGCCGTGCTTGGTGGCGTCGGACATCGTGGACTCCTTGTCTGATTCGACCGGTCTCGAGCTCCCGATCGGCTTCGGGATGGCGATCGGTTTTCGGTATCGCGATTGGTTTCGGGTTCTCGAGCGGCATCGGGACCTCGATCGGTTCCGGGATGGCGATCAGTTTTCGGGATCGCGATTGGTTTCGGGATGGCGATCGGTTTCGGGACCTCGATCGGTTTTCGGGATCGCAAGCATCGAAGCCAATCGCGGGGTCTTCGGTCAGTGGTAACCGGAGGTTAACCCCAAAGGGCCACGCTACCCATTACTCGGAGCTCCAGCGGTATAAGTTTTTGGACGAATGGGCTGGACTTAGTCCCCTCTTCACCGGATATAGCAGGGGCGCGAGCGCGAGCCACGCGCCAACCTGGGAGGAACGATTGTGAGTCGCACGCTGCGCCTGGTGCTGGGATTGTGCCTGTTGGTTTCGTTGTCTTCGTTCGTTGCGGCTTCTGTCAACTCCGATCCGGCGAAGACCACGCGTCTCGCCGTAGGCGCGTTCGACGGCACCGTCGTTCCGGTCCCGAACTGGGATCCTGACTCGGTCCAGCAGCTGGTCCGGCTCGATGGTGCGCTGTACCAGGAAGACGCCGGCTTCTACTACCCGGTCATCGCTGACCGGCTCACGATCCGGCTCAATGAGGACGTGAAGTCCTGGGACGACCTGCTCGCCAAGGCACGCGATACCACCTTGGACGAGGCAGCCTACGCGGCCCTCGCATCGCTGCACCCCGTGCGCCGCAACGCTCTCGCGATCCTCGACCTCGCGACCCCGGCCCACGGCGACCTCCCTGCCCTGGCGGCTCTCCTCTTCCGCAGCGGACTCGTGCGCTACGCCGAGCTGTCGACCCTGGGGAGCTGGACCCTGGTACCGAACGACACTCGCTACGACGAGCAATGGGCGCTGAACAACACCGGGCAGACCGGAGGGTCCGCGGGTGCCGACATCCGCGCAGAGGAGGCCTGGAACCTCACTACGGGCGACGCATCGACCATCGTCGCCGTGATCGACTCCGGGACGGATGTCGACCACGAGGACCTGGCCGCCAACGTCTGGCACAACGCCGGAGAGACGCCGAATAACGGCATAGACGATGACGCCAACGGCTACATCGACGACTGGGAAGGCTGGGACTTCGACAACGACAACAACGACCCGCGCAGCACCTACTTCCACGGCACCCACGTCACCGGGATCGTCAACGGCGCGACGAACAACGGGATCGGCATCGCGGGACTCGCGGGCGGCAACAATGGCAATGGTGTCGCCGGGATGGCGCTTGGCGTGGGCGAGAGCGGACCGAACGGCAACGTCCTCGACGACGCGATCATCTACGCGGCCGACAATGGGGCCGCCGTCATCACGCTCTCGCTGAGTGTCGGGGAGACCCAGGCGATCAACGACGCGCTGGACTATGCCTACAACACGAAGGATGTCTTCATCGACTGCGCGTCCGGCAACAACGGCTCCTCGGTCGGCTATCCGGCGAGACGCCCCGAGATCATGGCCGTGGCGGCGAGCGACCACAACGACAACAAGAGCGGCTTCTCGAACCCGGGACCCGAGGTCGAAGTCGCGGCCCCCGGCACCGACATTCTCTCGACCCAGATTGGCGACGCCTACGGCACGAGCAGCGGCACCTCCTTCGCGGCGCCCTATGTGGCGGGCCTGGCCGGGTTGATGCGCACCCGTAACCCGGGACTGCCGGCCGCTGAACTGCGCCAGCTGATCATGGATTCGTCCGACGACATCGGACCGGCTGGTTTCGATGAGGGAACCGGACACGGCCGGATCAACGCCTTCGAAGCCGTCTCTCTCGCCGCCAACTCGAACGGCGTCGTCCGCCTCGACCGTGCGGCCTATTCCTGTGCCGACCAGCTGAAGATCACCGTCTCGGATATCGATCTCGCAGGCGCGCTCACGACCGACGTCACGCTCTCGAGCGACACGGAAAGCGAGGGGGAGATCATTACCCTGAGCGAGACCGGCACCTCGTCCGGCGTGTTCCGCGCGACCGTCGCAACGGCCGCGGGCGCCCCCGCCTCCGATGGCGTCCTGCAGGTCTCCGACCAGGACGAGATCCGCGTGGTCTACGTCGATGCCGACGATGGAGAAGGCGGCACGAACGTGTCCAAGACCGACACGGCACAGGCAGACTGTCGTTCGCCGCTCCTCAGCAATATTCGCGAGGAGGAGATCACGAACGTCTCAGCCACGATTCGCTGGACCAGCGACGAGGCATCCACCAGCCTCGTCCGCTTCGATCCCTTCACGCCCCCCGGCAGCGAGGAGTCACGCCCAGGGTTGGTGACAGATCACTCCGTCCCGTTGACCCTGCTTTCCGAATGCACGGTCTACAAGTACGAGGTCGAGTCCGCAGACGCGCTCGGCAACCTGAAGATTGACGACAACGGCGGCCTCTACTACAGCTTCGAGACCTACGGTGAGTTCCCCGGCCTGGGCATCATGCCCTGCCATCGTGGGGCGGTTCAGCTCGATAAGGCCGACTATGCCTGCAGCGACGTCGTGACAGCAACCGTCACCGACCTGGACCTCAACACGGACTCAGGAGTCGTGGAGACCGTCCAGGTGTTGCTGACCTCGACGACAGAACCCGATGGCGAATGGATCGTGCTCAGCGAGCTCGACGCGAACAACAGCCGCTTCGAGGGGACGATCCCGCTCGGCTCCGAGGCGATCGCCGGAGACGGGGTCCTCGGCGTGTCTCCCGCTGACCTGATCACCGCCACCTACTACGACGAGGACGATGGAGACGGCCAGCGGCACACGAGCACGGACACCTCCCATGCGGACTGCGTCGCCCCGAGCATCGGGGACCTGCAGGTGGTCGACATCAGGAACAATCGCGCCACTCTCGAATGGACCACGGACGAGCCCGCGACCTCGCGGGTCGATTACGGCAGCAGCCCGGAGCTGGGCCTGAGCGTCGAAGATACGGATCTGGTCACGTCGCACCAGCTCACGCTACGCGACTTCGCGAGCTGCGAACGGGTGTACTTCCGCGTCAGCAGCGCGGACGCCCAGGGCGATCTGCGTGTCGCCGATGCGGATGGGGCGCCCTTCGCGTTCAACCTGGACCAGATCGGCGGCCTTCTCTTCTACGACGATTTCGAGAGCGAGAGCGGCTGGGATCTGGATCCGGAATGGGAGCGTGGAGCACCCGAGGGCCTGGGCTCAGGCAGCGGCGATCCTCTGGCGGCCTACGGCGGCACCGGGGTCATCGGGACCGACCTCAGCGGCCAGGGGGTACACCTCGGGGACTACGAGGACGATGTCACGATCTCCGCCGCCTCCCCGACCATCGATGCCTCCGCCGCCTCGAACCTCGAGCTGATCTACCGCCGCAAGCTGGGCGTCAGCTCCAGCGACGAGGCCAGCGTGCACGCGCTGACGGTGGGTCTGACCAGCATCTGGACCAGCGGGGGAAGCGTCAACGACGGTTCCTGGGTGGAGACCCGGCACGACATCAGCTCCCAGGCGGACGGGCGTCCCTCCCTGCGCATCGTCTATCGCATCGAGTCCGATGCGTCCGGCGTGTCCTTCGGCTGGAACCTCGACGAGCTGATCATCAAGGACGCCACCCAGCCCGACTACGAAAGCTGCGGCGGCTGCGCGGGAGCCCCGGCCTTCGCTGGCCTGCGCACGCTCTATGATGACGCCCCCTGCGCGTCCGGCGGGCTGACCCTCGAATGGGATCCCGCGTCCGCGTGGGGCACCGGCTCGAGCGGGAGCTACGAGGTCTATCGCGGCGAGAGCGCGGACTTCCTGCCCGAGGCCTCGAACCAGGTCGCCAGTGGCCTGAGCGGCACGAGCTGGACCGACGCGAATGCCCCGGTCAACACCTCTCTCTGGTACCTGGTGCGCGCGCGGAACAACGAGTCCTGCTCCGGCAGTGGCCTGCCGGATAGCAATCTCGTGCGCTTGGAAGGTCGCGAGACGATCACGCGCCCGCCCGCGGGCAGCCCGGGCCAGAGCCTGGAACTTCGCGCGGTGGGCGATGCCCACGCCCGCCTGAGTTGGAGCGCGACCCAAGACACCGACCACTACCTGGTGCGCCGTAGCGAATCCCCGGACTTCTCTTCCCCGATCGACCTCGGCAGCTCCACCGACCCGCTCCTGGAAGATGAGAACGCCCTGACCAACGCCAAGAACTACTTTTACCGCCTCGTCGCGGTGAACCCCTGCGGAGACGAGACCCCGTAGGAGGCGGTGCCGACCGGAAAGGCGCCAACACCTTTGGGACCAGCCGCTCCGGGCCGGCAGCCTTGGGACCGATAGCCCTGGGATGCGG
>JANTFM010000196.1 GCA_024763475.1 Acidobacteriota bacterium
AGGTCAGCGGCTTGACGACACTCGTGTCGAGCAGGTCGACGATGAAATGACTCTTCACGTCGTCCCAGGAGTAGATCACGACCTCTCCCGCGGCATCCCGCGCAGCACCAAAGGACCCCTCCGAGAGCGGAGCGGTGAACAGCAGTTCCTTCCCGCCGTCACCGTCGATATCTCCGATGGCCACGGCGCGAGCGAAGGAATCGGCGGAGTTGCGGCCGTAGAAGATCGTATTTGAGGCGAGGTCAGCGGCCGTCGCGGACGCCCAGCTGTCCTTCCCCAGGATCATGTAAGCCTCTCCACCGGAGTCCCGCAGGTTGTCCTTCGAATCCGCAACGAAGCTGCCCGCGAGAATGTCGTCCTTTCCGTCCGCATTCACATCGCTAATCGCGATGTCTGTCGGGAAGTTATCCTCGGGGTCGACACCGTGGATATAGGGCACGGGGTCCGTCGCCAGGTTGAGGGATCCACCGCTGGTCAGGCTGGAAGAGCCGAAGAAGAGATGCAGCTCACCGGCACGGGTGTACGCGTTGGACGGCCCGGCTCCATTGGGCGCTCCCATGGCGATATCGTCCGTGCCATCACCGTCGATGTCCCCGGTTGCGAGATAGCGGCCGAGACGATCCGCCTCCTCGGCAGCTCGGATCTTGTAGTCCGGAGCGGTGAGTTCGTAGTAGGTGTACTGCGGCAAGGTGGCGCTGCCGAAAGCGATGTAGACCTCTCCGAAGACCTTTTCGATCGTGTTGTCCGGCGGATCCGTGAATTCCTTGGCGTTTGCAGCGCCCATCACGAGATCGTCGATACCATCCGCGTTGATGTCCGCAATCGAAAGGGCCGAACCGAGGTTGTCTCCGCCCCGGGCACCGATGAAGACCACGTCGGCGTTGGGCTCGTTGAAAGGCTCAGGGTTGACGAGGTCATAGTGCGCATCCCAAGTGGCACGCCCGTAGAAAGCGTACACGCGCCCACAGCCTTTGCAGCGGGTCTCGAATCCATCCTCATTCTTGCAGGTATCACCGATCTGTCCGCTTCCGAGTTCGCACTCACCACGGATGCTGGACATCACGAGATCGTCGGTGCCGTCACCGTTGATGTCACCCACCGCAATCTGCGAGCCAAGGTTGTCTTCGATCATCTCGCCATCTACGGTGACATCGGGAGTCAGGGTGTTGAGATCCATGACTCCGGAGCTGTGGGGACCGAAGAAGATGTAGACCTCCCCCGCGCTGTCCCGATCATCGCCCAGGGTGTCCGCAAACGGCGCTGCGGCAACGAGGTCCCCGATACCGTCTCCATTCAGATCGCCGAAGCACACGGACTCGCCGAGATGATCCGACTCGCGTGCGCCATAGACGACAAAGTCATCGACATCCGTCAAGAGATCGATCTCGGTGAAGTCGCAGACATCGCCGATCCCATCCCCGTCCGCGTCGGCCTGTCCGACGTTCGGGGCGAAGGGGCAGTTATCCGTGGCATCCGGCACGGTGTCGTTGTCGTCGTCGTCATCACAGGGGTTACCCGTGCCATCCTGATCCGAGTCCACCTGGTCCAGGTTGGGAATGGCGGGACAGTTGTCGCAGACATCGCCCAGCCCGTCGTTGTCCCCGTCTTCCTGGCCAAAGTTCTCGTCATCTGGACAGTTGTCACAGACATCGCCCCGGCCGTCACTGTCGGCGTCCTCCTGTCCCACATTGACCACGAGCGGACAGTTGTCGTTGACATCTGATTCTCCGTCATCGTCGTCATCCGCGTCGCAGGCGTCCCCCTGGAAGTCACCGTCGGTGTTTATCTGGAAGCCGGTCGCATACTCGTCGGCGGACACGGTCCCGTCAAAGTCGTGGTCGCAGTAAGACGGGTCCGCATCACAATCACCGTTGTTCACACCGTTGCAGTTATCGCAGGCGCCCCCGACATGATCCGAGTCGCTGAGGAAGCCGGACAGCTCCGTCTGGCTCGGGTTGCACTCGTCGCGGCAGTTGTCGCAGACATCGCCGATTCCATCCGGTCCACCGGAAGGTTCTTCCGGCTGCGGGAAACCATCTCCGTTCAGGTCATCCCACGGGCACTCGTCAGTAGCGACCGGGCTGTCGGTGTCTTTTTGATCCGCATTGGCAACCGTGGAACAGTTATCGCAGATGTCACCGATCTCGTCGCCATCGGCGTCCTCTTGTGAGAGGTTCGAGTCGAGCGGGCAGTTGTCGCAAGCTCCGCCAAGGGTATCCCCATCGACATCGTCCTGATCGGGGTTGTAAAGGGCCTGGCAGTTGTCACAAGCCTCGCCGACCTCATCGTTGTCGTCGTCCGCCTGCCCCGGGTTGGAGACCGTGGGACAGTTGTCGCAGACATCGCCCACGCCGTCACTGTCGGTATCCGTATTCAATCCCGGCGTGTAAGGACACAGGTCGGTGGTGTCAGAAATGCCGTCGTTGTCATCGTCGTTGTCGCACGCGTCGCCAGTACCGTCGCCGTCTGCATCCAGCTGGTCCAGGTTGTCGATCGTGATGCAGTTGTCGCAGAGGTCGCCGACGCCATCGTCATCGGTATCTTCCTGGATCGTGCCCGGATCAAAACTGCCGTTTTTCACAGTGGGGCAGTTGTCGTCACAGTCGGTATCTTGCCCCGTGTTGCAGGGATCGTTGGTACCGTCGCCATCTTCATCGTCGATCCAGTCGTCGTCGTCGTCTGCGTCGCACACATCGCCGAAGATGTCCGTGTCGGAGTTCTTCTGGTCACGGTTCGCATCGGCCTCACAGTTGTCGCAGACGTCGCCGAAGCGGTCATTGTCCTGATCGGTCTGGTCCGGCTCGAAGTTCAGCGGGCAGTTGTCGTAAAGATCCCGCAGGCCGTCGCCATCTTCGTCGTTGTTGGTCAGCAACCAGACGGCGCCCGCGCCCGCACGCAATCCGGAACCGAGATCCGGAGAGTCCGCAAAGGGCGAGCCGACGATGAACTCGTCACTGCCATCCTGGTCGAGGTCCCCCGCAACGAGCCCGAACCCGAAGCCATCCCCCGGGGCCTCGCCCCAGAGCACGGGGAAGCTGTCGTCGCTGAAGGTCTCGCGGCTGGCACCCATCACCAGGCTGCCATCACCAAAACGTACCCAGACTTCTCCGGAACTCGCCCGTTCGTTGTTGTTACTTGCCGAGAACGGCGCACCAACGATGATGTCTGCGTGTCCGTTTCCGTCGACATCGCCAACGGCGATCGTATCGCCAAAGCCGTCCGAGTCGTCGTGACCGAAAATCTCCATCCGGTGGTTGTTCTCGAGAAGCTCGTCCTTGGCCAGATCCAGCGGGTTTGGAATGCCGTTGAAGCCCCAGACAATCACTACGGAACCGGAATCCACGCGATCCGCACCGGCGATATCGAGCGTCCCATCACGATTCTCGTCATAGTCCGAGAAACCGACACCGATCAGGAGATCCTCTGGCGCGCTGCCATCCACGTCAGCAAAGAGCAGCGAGCGCCCGGTCTCATCCGCCGGCTGGGCACCAAGAATGGTCAGATCCGGTACGCCGGCATCGTCGAAGACGTAGCTGGCGAGGAAGGGCGATTCCCCATAAATAACGCCGACATCTCCGGCATTCGGCTTCGTAGCTCCTGCGCCACGCCCCTTCTTGAGCTGTATTGCGATGTCGTCCTTGCCGTCTCCGTTGAGGTCGCCCACCGCGAAGCTGTCGCCCATCTCGCCCCACTCGTAGTTCCAGCGATTCGGGTAATCAGGGTTGCCTTGGTCGTCGGTGCCGTCGTCTTCGAAATCGTAGGAGGGACCGTAAATGACAGAATCCGCCGGGTCACTGCGCAGATCCCGTTGACAGATGTCGTTGTTCTCATCCGGGCACGGAGAGAAGGTGGTATTCGCCCCGAGCAGGACATGAATCTCGCCTTGCAGGTTCAGGTCATTCGCCGGACCATCGCCCCCACTCGCGCCCAGGAGCAGATCGAGCGTCCCGTCTCCATCCACGTCCCCAACGGCGAGACCGGATCCCAGGCGATCTCCCTCGTCGACACCGTAGATCCACATGTCAGCTCGTGTCAGCGTACGGTTCGGCCGGAAGAGGTCCAAGGTTGCCGCACGCGAACGGCCGCCGAAGAGGATATAGACCTCGCCGCGCGCCGGCAGGCCCGCGGGATCGTTGGTACCGTCGCCGTCGTAGTCAACGCTTGGCGACTCGGGCCCCGCTCCCTCCGGCGTACACATCACGAGATCATCGGTGCCATCGGCATCGAGATCGGCAAACAGGAAGTCTCCTCCCAAAAAGTCGGAGGATTCGGCACCGTAGATGATCAGATCAGCGCTATCGCCGTTCCCGACATCCAGCGAGATATCGAACGGTGGGTCACCGTACCAGACGTAGATCGCTCCCGCGTCCTCCCGGTTGCTGGTCGCGCCATCATGGCCCGGAGCACCGACCGCGTAGTCCAGCGTGCCGTCACCGTTGAAGTCACCGAGTGCAACCGTCTCACCGAAGCTGTCCGCCGTGCGATGCCCTCGTCGCAGCAGAACCTCTCCGTCGGCCGTATCGACCTGGTTTACGGTCACAGCAATCGCTGCAACTCCGCTCAGGAGCCACACGGTGAGGAAAAAGCCAACCGTGGCGAAGGCGGAAAGCCGGTTCCTCACTAGTCTCATCTGTCATCCTCCAGAATCTGGGCGCGCAATTCCCGATCAAGCGCGCGAAGTACAAAAATATGACCGCTCATAGCAGCAGAAAATAGATCCTTCCCTCGACGGCCGAATGTACGTTCATGTCAACGGTTTCGCACCCTCGAATTGAGCGTTCTTTGGTTCCCGGACCCTATAATCAAGCTGAAGAGCGCTTGTGTTCTCATCCGGAGGAATTCGTTTTGCGTCGCACACGATCGACCCGCTCGTCCGCAGCTCTCCCGATCGGCCTCCTGATCGCGGCCATCACGGCTGCGGGCTGCGCGAGCACTCATCGAGGCCCAAAGGTGCCGCCCGGCCCACCGCGGCTCGCAGATCCCGGCCCAGCCTCAGCCCATCCACTGGACCCGCATTTTGCCGTACTCGCTGCCGAGTCCAGCCATCAGCACTTCATCAGGGGCCTCGTCGATCTGCGAGCACAGGTCGACAAGCACGCATTGATGGCCCAACAGGCCGAGCGGGGCCTTTCGCGCCTTGAGAGCCGGGCCGAGACCCTTGCCGTGTTGGAGGAGTTCGCTGCGAAGCAGCAGGCGGGGCTGTTGGCCCTCCTCGATGACCTGATCCCCGAGGGCCAGGTCGACTATGCCCAGGGGCTGCGCTTCCACGACAGGATCTACCTCTCGGCACGAATCGAGGTCTTCGAGTCCCTGCGTGAGCATCCTGCGGTCGCCCGGCTGATCCCGGAATTCGACGGCGTGCGCGAGGCAGAACGGGAGGCCGGCCGGAAACTGGCCAGAATAGCCCCCACGATCCCCCCGGGGGACAGCTGGGGAATCGAGGCCCTCGGGCTCCGCGCGCTGTGGGACGCAGGAATTGATGGCCGCGGCGTCATCGTTGGTATCCTGGACAGCGGGGTCATGGGCGAGCATCTCGCACTCGTGGACGGCCGCGCGGACCCTTATTGGCACGATCCGGTCACGGGTGATCCGAGTCCTTTCGATTCGAAGCCCCACGGCTCGATGGTTCTCTCCTGTGCCGTGGGCCGGGAGGTCGAATCCCGTGCCATCGGTACCGCACCCGGAGCCCGTTGGGTCGCAGCAATGTCGAACCATCACAACAGTTACAACAACGTGAACATGTCTCTCGCGGCGGACTGGCTGCTCTTCGAGGGGCGACCCGACGTCCTGCTGGGTGCCTGGGGACACGGGCCCGGCTCCTGTGACCCCAGGGACCGGGAGATGGTGCAGGCCTTCCGCGCGGCGGGGGTCGTCCCGGTCTTCGCGGCAGGCAACGATGGTCCACATCCAGGGACCGGGCAGACGCCCGCAGCCCTTACCGGACTCTTCCCCGATGGCAAGGGGCCTCTCGCCGTCGCCGCAATCGATCACAACCTCCATGTCGTCGACGCCTCATCTCGGGGACCAAGAGGATGCGGGTCCGCCATTCCCTTCCCCGATATCGCGGGCCCGGGCTGGGATCTCCCGGTTCCCACGGCACCGATGAACAACTCCTTGACCCTCGCATCGGGTACCTCGATGGCCGTCGGCTGGATTGGTGGCGTCGTCGCGCTGGTTCTGCAGGTTGCTCCAGAGATGCCGGTCTGGGAGGTGGAGGACCTGATTCGCTCCACCGCGCGGGATTTACCGCCCGAGGGGATCGACGACCTCTCGGGCTATGGCCTGGTCGATCCAGCCGCCGCGATAGCCGCAGCCCGGTCCTGGGTGGCAACCCACGAGAAGCCCAAGCGTCAATGAAGCTCAAGCGTAGCCAAAGCTAGCAGAGAGCAACAGGCAACACCTTTCGCTCAACCGGACCGAAAGAGAAGAGGCGGCCCCAAGGCCGCCTCTTGCAAACATCTCCCGATCCGAAGATCGCAGAGGGTGTCGTACGCGCCGAACTAGAAGGTCGCGAACTCGGCTTTGAACTCAGCCCTAAGCGCACCGTAGCTCACATCGATCTGGACGCGGTTCCCGTTGGCGCTCGTGAAGCGCTCGACGGCCCGCTTCTGGTAGGCGAGGTTCGGCGTCATCGGCAGGGCCAGGCGCAGGTTCTTATCCAAGTAACCGGTGAAACGACCATAGATCGGGATCTCTTCCGCGACGCCGTTGTCGAAGCTGGTCAGCGTGAAGGAAGCCACCGAGCTATCGATCGGCAACTCATAGGCCGCCACCCCGCGGAACTCGACCTGCTGGAGGAGACTGAACTCGAAGGCCGTAGCCTGCGGATCCGCCATCAAGCTACTGCCGCACTCACCCATCCGGTAGCTGTCGGAGATCAGCATGGACAAGCTGCGCGCCCCAGAACAACTGTCATTAAAGTTATAGTCAAACGGATCATCAACTTCGTTCGTCTGGTCACCGTGTGCATACACCTCGGGGTAATCCGGGTTCCAGGCCGTGATGACCGCACATCCCGATTGGCGGGTCGGATCACAATAGGTCTGATCCAGGAACATCACGGCACCCGTGGAATCGAAGTTGTTATAGGTGTAGAGCCACTGATCCGCCCGGTTGTCCTGAACGACCGTACTGAAGAGCTCATCGGTACCGTCGGACCAGATCGTAGCGACCTGGGAGGTCGGCACGATATAAGCCTGGTCATAGAAGGAGTCCATGACGGTATCGCCCCAGGGACCGAAATCGTCGAAGATCACTGGGTAATTCGTCGTTGCGCACCCCGCAACCACGACGAAGGCCGCGATCACTGCAACCAAGGCGAAGTTCTTCATATCGTTGGCTCCCTTTTCCGTTGGCGCTGTGCGTTCGACCCCCAGCACTCCGCCAACTCTCCTCGGGGACGGCGTGGATACAGAAATCCTGAAGCCCGCAGCCCCTCATCTCCTGCGGAAGGTACGGTGAACAGGGTGCTTCAGCAACCAAAAGAGAACGGCAAACAAAAAAACGGGGTGGCCAAAGGCCACCCCGCAAGGTCTTGCACTTCGAACGGTCCAGCAGCGATCAGAAACGGCTTCCGTTGTAGGCGAGGCCATCGGCAGCGATCGCGAGGTCCACGGAACCCTGGAGGGAGCCGTAGGTGACTTCGACGGTGGCGAGGTTGCCGTTGGTCGAAGCGTAGTTGGCGAGCCAACCGAGCTGCAGCTTCATGTTCGGGGTCATCGGGACGACGAACTGGAGCTTTTCGGTCAGGAAGCCAGTGAACTGCCCGT
>JANTFM010000197.1 GCA_024763475.1 Acidobacteriota bacterium
TCAAGCGGGCTGCAGTGACTAGACCTTCGTCACGTTTTCTGCTGCCGGGCCTTTCTCGCCCTGGACAACTTCGAATTCGACCCGCTGGCCTTCGGAGAGGGACTTGAATCCCTCGCCCTGGATGGCGCTGTGGTGACAGAAAACGTCCTTCTCGCCGTCCTCACGGGTAATGAAGCCGAAGCCCTTCTCATCGTTGAACCACTTGACAGTACCGGAAATACGCATGTGCCGTGCTCCTTCAGGTTTTCGAATCGTCGGAGTGCGGCGGTGTGCTTTGGTGCATTCTTCCGTCCTGGCCGACTACTCGTGCTCGCGGGAAACCCTCCCGCGCGGTTGGCGGCAGAGCAGAAAAACCTGCTCGCCGGGTTCTCAGGGGCTCGATGGTCCAGGCTACCTGGAATGCATCGCCCCAAGGCCTGATCGACAGACCTCCCCTTGCCACGGTGGCCAAGGGCACACCAGCTAACAGCAAGCGAAGCGCGGTGTCAAATCGAGTTCGCATGGCGCCCCTGCGCATCAGCTGCCGGAATCCCCGCGAACACCGCCTTCGGAGCTGCGAGGGCGGAGAGTATTCCAGCGAAGGCCAGCCAGGAATCTGCCCTGAAAACGGCAATGATGATGCGTGCGGGCCCGGGAGCTCCTCCCCTGGTGTCGCAACGGCCGATGCTATCCAGGGAAGGCCGGCCAGGAATCTGCCGCCGAAACGGCATCGGATGTGCCTGCTTGCTCGGGAGCTCCTCTCGCGTGGAGGGGGCCAGGTCATGCTCCTGTCCTCTCACGACGCCGGGCAAACCAGGGGTAGATTGCCGGCAGCACCAGCAGGGTCAGGAGCGTCGAGGTGGCCAGCCCCCCGATGACCACGGTCGCTAGCGGGCGTTGCACCTCGCTTCCGGTGCCGCTCGATAGAAGCAGCGGGATCAGGCCCAGGCCGGTTGTAGTGGCCGTCATCAGTACCGGTCGCACGCGAATCAGGGCGCCGCGCACCGAAGCCTCTGCTGCGGCGACCCCTTCGCGGACAAGTTGGTCCAGGTGGGTCACGAGGACCATGCCATTCTCGAGAGCGATGCCGAAGAGGGCGATGAAACCCACGGATGCCGGCACGGAGAGGTTCTGCCCGGAGAGCCAGAGAGCGGCGACGCCGCCGACGAGGGCGAGGGGGATGTTCAAGAGAATCAGCGCCGTACTGCTCAGCGAGCCAAAGCTCGAGTAGAGCAACACGAAGATCAGCAGCAAGGTCACCGGCACGACGAGAGCGAGGCGCCGGTTGGCATGCTGCTGTAGCTCGAACTGGCCACCCCAGGTCACGAGATAGCCAGGCGGAAGCTCGACGGCGCCCGAGATGGCTGCCTGTGCCTCCTCAACGAAAGAGCCGATATCCCGCTCGCTGACATTGCATTGAACGGTGATGAAGCGTTGGCCTCGCTCTCGTGTGATCTGTCGCGGCCCGACGATCTCGCGCATGGTGACGAGTTCCGACAGGGGGACGGTGGCGCCGCGTCTCGTGGGCACGAGGATCGAGGCTATCGCCTCCGGAGTGTTACGGTCTTTCTCCGGGTAGCGGACCAGGATATCGAATCGTCGAACCTCCTCGAAGACTTGGCCTGCGACCGCTCCACCCACCGCGGCGCGGAGAATCTGCTGCACGTCCTCCACGTTGAGCCCCCAGCGTGCCACGGCTTCGCGATCCACACGGATGAGCAGCTGCGGCGTTCCGCTGATCTGGTCCGCCTGCACATCGGCGGCGCCACGGACCCGGCCCACCACGGCGGCGATCTCGTCTGCCTTCTTCTTGAGAAGGTCCAGGTCATCACCAAACAGCTTGATGGCAAGCTCGGCACGAACTCCCTCGAGGAGTTCGTCCACCGCCATGGCGATCGGTTGGGTGAAGCTGGTGAGTACGCCGGGGATCTGCCCCAGATGGTCCCGGATCAGTTCCTCGAGCTCGGCCTGCGAGTGAACGCGCCATTCTTCCCTCGCCTCGAGCTCCAGGAACATCTCGGCGCTGTTGACGGGATCGGTATGAGCGCCGACCTCGCCACGGCCGATGCGGGTCACGACACCCCGGACCTCGGGCAGTTCCATCAGCTGTCGTTCAACACGCAGGGCCACTTGCGTGCTCTCGCTTAGTGCGATGGACGGGGCCATGGTCAGGCGAAGGACCAGCGTGCCCTCTTGCAGTGCGGGGGTGAACTCGGAGCCGAGCTGTGGCAAGAGCAGACTCCCACCGACGAGCAGAAGGGATGCGAGTGCGAGTGCGGCCCAGCGATGTCCAACGAAGAGGCGGACCAGCGGCTCGTAGCCACGGTTCAAGCTGGCCACGACGCGCTCACTCAGGCCGGTTCCCGCAACTCGCGGGCGCCGCATCAGGAGCCAGGCCATGACCGGGGAGACGAGCAGTGCGTAGGCCAGAGACCCGCACATTGCCAGGGCGACGGTGAAGGCCAGGGGCCGGAAGGTCTTGCCCTCCACGCCTTCCAGCGTGAAAAGCGGCAGAAAGACGATGACGACGATGGAGATCGCGAAGAGGATCGGTCGTGCAACCTCGCTGCTTGCTCGTGCGACGATCTCCATCCGGCTCAGATTGGGCTTGGCGTCACGCAGCATCCGGTCCACGTTCTCGACGCAGACGATCGTGCCGTCCACCATCATGCCGATCGCGATGGCCAGGCCGCCGAAGGACATCAGATTGGCCGAGATGCCGAAGAGGCGCATGCCGATGAACGACACGAGCACCGAGAACGGGATCGAAAAGGCCACGACAAGACTGGCTCGCAGACCGCCCATGAAGATGAGCAGCACGATGACGACCAAGGCGATGCCGATCAGCAACGCGGTCGTGACCGTACTCACTGCGGCCTCGACGAGACTCTTCTGCTGGTAATAGGGCACAATGCGCAGGCCCTCGGGCAACACCTCGTTGACGTCGTCGACCTTCTCTTCGACCGCGCGGATGACTGTGGACGAGTTGGATCCGAAGAGTTTGATGACCTGCCCTGCCACGACTTCTCCGAGCCCGTTGCGGGTCTGGACGCCCCTGCGAATCGCTCCTCCTACGCGGAGTTCGGCCAGGTCGGAGAGGAATACGGGCGTTCCATCGACCGTCTTTATCACGACGCGCTTCAGGTCCGACAGGCCCGTTGCCAAGCCGACCGAGCGTACGATCAGTTCCTCGGCGTTGCGCTCGAGGAACTGGGCTCCCACGTTGAGGTTGTTGGCTCGAATCGCGGCAATGAGTTCAGGGAGAGAGACGTCGTAACGCAGCAGAGCGGCTGGCTTCACCTCGACGTGGAACTGCTTCTCCCAGCCCCCGATGCCGAGAACCTCCGTCACTCCCGGAACGGCCTGCAGCTGAAACTTGATCAGCCAGTCCTGGATCGTACGCAGTTCCTCGAGGGTGTAGCGGCCACTGCTGTCCTCGATGTAATAAAACAGCACCAGGCCCATCCCGGTCGAGATGGGGCCCATCTGCGGGTCGCCGAAGCCATCAGGGATCTGTTCCCGAGCTTCCTGGAGTCGCTCGCCAACGAGCTGTCTGGCGAAGTAGATGTCGACCCCGTCTGCGAAGTAGACATTGACGACGCTCAGGCCGAAGTTCGAAATCGAGCGGAGCTCTTCGATCCCAGGCAGCCCGCTCATCGTCACCTCGACCGGGAAGGTCACGTACTTCTCGATTTCTTCGGGCGCTAGTCCATCCGTGAGTGTGAAGACCTGCACCAGATTGGGTGAGACGTCAGGAAAGGCGTCTACCGGGAGCTGCTTGTAGCTGGCCCAGCCTGCGGCCATGAGGAGCGCGGCGATCACGACGACCAGAAAGCGCTTCGAAAGGACGCTTCGAATGACACGATTCATAATCTTCCCCCTAGTGTCCGTGCTCGTCGCCGAAAGACTCTTTGCTCAGCTCGGCCTTGAGGCTGAATCCCCCGCTCGCGACATAGCGCATGCCGACTTCGAGCCCGGCGACGACGTCCACGTACTCGGCCGTACAGCGCCCGAGGGTTACGGTGTGTGGCTTGAAACCAGCGCTGCTCTCCACGAATACGACCTCATCGCCATTGTCCATGCGAATCAAGGCGCTTCGGGGAACACGGACTCCGACCTCGATCTCGTCACTGATCACGTCCGCGCTGACGAACATGCCGGGTTTGAAGAGCCGCTTCGGATTCGGCAAGATGACTCTGGCCAGCGCGGTTCGGGTCTCCTCGCCCAGCAGCGGCTGCACGAAGTGAATCGTCCCCATCTCCTCAATGCCATCGTGCGCGGCACGCAGGTGTACCCGGTCGCCGGCTTCGACATGGCTCAGGTCTTTCAGGTGAACGCGGAGATCGATCCACACCGTGGACAGGTCGGCGATCGTGAAGACCGGTGTCAGGGCCGGAATGGGCTCGCCGATGGTGATGTGGCGATCGATCACTTCCCCATCGAAGGGAGCGGTGATGCGGTAGGTCGTGTAGGAAGTGTCGGGTTCCTTGCGGAGCTGGTCGAGCTCCGCGTTGTGGATGCCCAAGGCATTCAGCTTCTGTCTGGCGGAGCGCAGAGAGATGTTCGCCTCGGCGAGGGTCGTGCGTGCGTCCAGGTAGTCTTGCTCTGCCGAGATCTTCCGGTGCCACAGGCTCTCCTCACGCTGGAAGGTCGCTTCGGCGAGCTGTTTTCGCTCGGCTGCGGCAAGGTAGGCGGTCTTGGAGTCGGCAAGTTCCCGGCTCTCGAGAACGGCGAGGAGCTCTCCCTTGGCGACGGCCTGGCCCAAGCTGACACGCACTTGGCGGACGACCCCGCCAACTCGTGGCCCCACATGAGCCATCTTGTCCCCGTTGATCTGAACTTCCCCGGGGAGCTCGACGGTGATCTCCAGCTTTCCCGGAGCGGCAACATCGAGTTCCAGGCCCAGGTGTTCCTGCGCCGCTGCGTTCAGGTGGATCACCGCCTCCCCGGCATGGTCGTCGTATTCTTGGGAGCCAGCGCTTTCGGCAGGTCGCGTGTCGTGAGTTTCTGGTGCGTTCCCGTTGCCGCAGCTCCAGGCTCCGGCCAGCAGGAACGCGAGGCATGCCGTCTTAAGCACTTTCATCGTTCTTCTCCTTGCGTCTCTTCGCGCCAAGGGGGGGGATCGTCTGACGGTGCCAGCGGGCGGCCGATCCGTCTCTCGAGTTCCACGCGGGCGAGAAGAAGATCCTGTCGGCTCTCGAGTGAGAGTGCCCGCGCCTCGAAGAGCACGCGTTGCGCATCGAGAACGTCGAGAAAGCCGAACTTGCCCTGTCGATAACCTGTTTCAATGGAGGCGAATGCTGCATGGGCTTGGGGAACGACCTCCTGGTCCACGATGCGCACTTCGTCGGCTGCCGCGTGAAGGCGCCCGAGCGCGGCGGAGAGCCCGGCTTCGTGCGCCACGCGAAGCGACTCGGCTTCAAGCCGGGAACGCTCGAGTTCGAAAGCAGCGGCTCTCCGGGCTCCCTGCTTTCGGTCGAAGATCGGTAGCGGAAACGAGATGCCTGCGACCCATGCGGATTGGCCCGGTTCCTCGAAGCGCCGTGTGCCGACGTGGATTCGCAGGTCCGGGATACGCTGTGCGCGCTCGAGTGCAAGGCGCGACTCCTGCTGTGATACCTGGTGCGTGAGGCGCACGATTTCGGGAGTCTCTCCCAAGGACTGCCGGAGCTGCTCGAGGGAGGGTGTCTCGATAGGACCAGGCACCCTCCCGATAGCGCGCTCGAAGGTGGGCGTTGCAGAGCCCCAGGTCTCCGCCAGGCGGGTCCGTGCGCTTTCCAGTTGGCGGCGGGCACGGGCCAGCCGGAGCTGGGCCTTGGAGACTTCGATTCCCGTCCGGGTTGCTTCCACCGGCGAGACTTTTCCTGCGTCGGTACGCGTCTGAACCGTGCTGGCGATGCGTCTTGCCAGCTCGAGCTGCTCGCGTCCAAGTCGCGTCCGTTCTTGAGCGAGGAGCACGGAAAAAAACGCCGTGGTCGTTTCGGAAACCAGATCGAGTCGCCGCGCTTCGAAATCGTCCGCATCGAGTGTACGCCGGGCTTCCGCGATGGCGCGTCTGTGCTTGCGCTTGCCCCCAAGCACAATGGTCTGGCTGATCGTCACGGTCTTCTCGGCGGAATCGAAGCCGCCAAGCGCGCCTCGTCCGCCGAAGTTCTCCGCCTCGAGATCGAGTTCAGGGTTGGGAAGGAGTCTGCTCTGATCCACGCGGGCACCGGCCGCGCGGAGCGCGCGCTGGTGGCTAGCGAGCGACGGGTTGGACTGCAGGGCCCTGGCGAGGGCCTGCTCGAGGGTGAGATCGTCAGAAGGCTGTTGTGCGGAGGCGAGTCCGGACATAGCAACGGTAAGTGCGATGGTGCAGAGCACCTTGCTGAATACACGCATCAGCGTCTCCTCATGGGCAATGTTCGATGGGAGGGTTGATCAGCAAACGGGTCGACGGAGCACAAGGTCCGCGACGGTTGACGAGGCCGCCTTGCTGAGACCTAGCCAGCCCTATTCATGAACTTTCGCGTCGAAACGCTGTTGATGCCGTGGGATCACCCGCAGGTAGGCATGAACACCCGAGGTGTACTTGACCACGACTCCGCAGGGTGTTCAGCGCCGCGCACGAACGAGAGGACCCGAAGGGCCCGGCCAACGCGCAGGCACAGTGGTTCGGCCGAAGGGCTCATGAAAGGTGCGGGCTAAGTCAGAAGTACGACGGTCGACAGGGAGGCAAGCGGGCCGAAGCATCGATCCCATACGAGGCCGCCAAACTCGCCACGCCCTTCTCGATCATTGCCCTCGCCAAGGCGCAGAGAACACGCCAGATGGTTGGTCTCGGCGTCGGGTAGGGCAGGGCGCATGAGACGGAGGCAGCCGGTAGATCCAAGCAACGGCAGGTCCACGCAGTCGCCACAGGGGCGCGTGGCAGCCTCGACCGGGGCTACGGCGATCTCGTCAAACGAAGACGGGGGCAGACAACAGCCTGCAGGCGAGAACTCCACCTCCGAATGGCCGCCTGGAGCAATGCACAGGAAGGTCCCGTCCAGCGGCGTCATGACCATGCTGACGGCAAGGGCCACCAGCGCGGAGACGGACAGGGCCATGGTTTGCATTGCTCGCGCCTTCATTCCAGATCCTTGTCGGGAGAGCTTCTCCCGTGAGGCGAAGCTACAGCATTCCCAGAGGACCTGCAAATCACGCCCCCGCCGCTCCGCCGCGGCCCTTCGTGGCCTATCCTGCGTCTCTGTTTGCGCTCTCTCGCATCCCGCGACATGCTCGCTTCCCCCATAGCGCGCGGTCACGAGCGAGAGGATCGCAGAGAGGATCAGCCATGCTGCGCTTTCACGAACTGCCCCCATCTCCGAACAACCTCAAGATCCGCCTTGCCCTGCGAGCGAAGGGGATTCCCTTCGAGGTCGAAGAGGTGGACCCCTTTCTTCGCGGGAATGGACGCTCTTTGCAGCGCCGATCCGGCGAAGTACCCGCGCCTGGTCCGTGGCCTCGAGCCTTGGTTTGCCCGGCTGGCGTGAGCCTCCTGACGGGATGATCTGCTCCCTGTGCAGGTAGGGCGTTTCGGGCGAAGGGTGGATGCATATTTCGGGTTAGACTGTAGCGCGATGAGACAGCCACCTTTCGTCAATCACCTCGACGATGTGCTTGAAGAGCACCTCGAAGAACTCGATTTCCTCTGCCAGCAGCGCGAGGAGATTCTCTTCGCGCCGGACTGGACTCTCGAAGAGCTCGCGGCTCACGAGGAGAGGATCGAAGCGCAACTCGATGGGCTCTTG
>JANTFM010000198.1 GCA_024763475.1 Acidobacteriota bacterium
CCCCGACGCGGCCACCGACGTAAACGACCCTTCTCGCCGGGCACGGCACGCCAACCACGAGGGCGGGAGCTCGAACGACAACAACAGGACGCCGGTGGACATGATGCCAGCGCCGCGGATGCGCCAGGGCGGGCACAACGAACGCGAACGCGATCATCACGGCGAAAACACTCTTGACACTCTTCCGCTGGAGGGGGTGCGCGATCTTGATGGACATATCGTTCTAGCTCCCGAGCACGGCCGGCATGTCGTCTCCCAGAGACCGAAGGTGCGTGACCGTGCGCCATGTCGTCCCTTCACACTCCATGACGCAACGGTCAGGAGATGGTTGACAACGCGGCACCGCGGGCGGGAGATGATTGGGAACGCACGCTATGATGTCGTGAAGAAGGAGGCATCCCCGGTGATTCTCAAGACGATTCCCGTAGGTCCGCTCGAAGTGAACTGCTACCTGGTTGGCGACGAATCCACGAAGAAGGCCCTCATCATCGACCCCGGAGAGAATGCGGAACTCATCCTCGCCACGGCGGAGCAGGAGGGGCTTTCCATCGAGCTGATCGTCCTGACGCATGGACATTTCGACCACGTCAGCGGCGTGGCAGATCTCAAGGAGAAACTGCCGGAAGTCCCCCTCCTCGCCCATGAAGACGACATGTTCCTGATCGAGGACTCCCGGGCCAGCGCGGCCCGCTACGGTATCGAAGCAACACAGTGTCCCGCACCGGATCGTTTTCTCGTCCCGGGCGAGACCCTGGAGCTCGGAACCTCGCGCTTCGAGGTGCTGCATACCCCCGGCCACTCTCCCGGAGGCATCTGCCTGCTCTGCGAAGACCAGGTCTTCGTGGGAGACACGCTCTTCCAGGGTTCGATCGGCCGCACGGACTTCCGCGGTGGATCCTTCGAAACCCTGAGCGAGTCCATCCGCTCCAAGCTCTACACCTTGCCCGAGACGACGAGGGTCTATCCCGGGCACGGGCCCCACACCACGATCGGCGGTGAGAAAGCGGGCAACGCGTTCGTCCGGGCCGAGGCCCTGTAGGCGCAGCGACGCAGCCCCTGCTCTACGGCCACTCGAGCGCGGGCTGCCTCACGACTCACGAGGAGCCGAGTGAGCGTCTTGTCGCGATGTGGCGCCTCGAGCAGTCACGTATTGCCGCTTAGCGGGAGCGGCTCAAAATCCGGCACGGGACGCTTCCAGTCGAGATCCGCCCGCGCTCCAGAGCGGCCGAGCCGTACGTTGCCCAGCGCCCCTCGAGCGACCGGCGCTGCCGCGACTGACACGCAACCCACACATCAAAGCTGCCAAAGGGCTGGAGGACTTGCTCATCTGCACCTCAGGCTCGGGAACTACCCATAACCCCGCGGTCCGGACCCCTCAAGACGGTATCCGCCCGTAGCAGCCAGCAGAGGGGACAGCCGGGCTCGCCTGAAATCTCTCGGCGCTGAAGTACACTATTCCAACGAATCAGCCATCTACCCCACGGCACCCAGAAGGAAACACCAACCATGACTAGACCGTCCCCCGATCGTTCAAGACACACCCCCTCCCGCTGGGAGAGGGCCTTCGCCAGCGCCCGAACACCTTTCGAGAAGTTCGTGCACGACGAAGCCAGCAGCGGCCTGCTGCTGATGGGTTGTGCCATCGTGGCGATGATCCTGGCCAACTCCGGGCTCTCGGACCTCTACAGCTCGATCCTCCACACGGAACTGTCCTTCCAGGTGGGTGGATATCGCCTCAGTCACACCGTGCACCATTGGGTCAACGACGGCCTGATGGCGCTTTTCTTTCTCGTCGTAGGACTCGAGATCAAGCGAGAGATCCTCGTGGGACAACTCGCCGAGTTGCGCCGGGCCCTCTTGCCCATCGCGGCTGCCATAGGAGGTGTGGTCCTGCCTGCACTGATCTATTTCGTCCTCAACAGCAGCGAAAGCGCCAACGGTTGGGCAATTCCCATGGCCACGGATATCGCCTTTGCCGTGGGCGCCCTCGTCTTGCTGGGCAGCCGAGCACCCAAGGCGCTGGTGGGCTTTCTGCTGGCCTTGGCCATTGTCGATGATCTGCTGGCGGTACTTGTGATCGCTTTTTTTTACACCTCGCAGATCCTGTGGTCCGCCCTGGCCGTGGCAGCCGTTTGCTTTGTCCTGCTGTTGATCTGCAACCTGGTGGGTTTGCGCAGCCCCCTGCCTTATGCCCTTCTGGGAGCTGCTCTCTGGTTGGCCATGCTGGAATCGGGTGTGCACGCCACCCTGGCGGGTGTTCTCACCGCGCTAACGGTTCCTGCGAGTAGCTTATACTCTCCCCGCCGATTCCAAGACCAGGTGCGAAAACTGCTCAAGATTTTTGAACGAGACTCTCTGCCTGGCGATCACATCATGAAGAATGACCAGCAGCAGGCCGCCCTCAAGGGCATCGAGAATGCTGTCCAGCTGATGGAAGCCCCGTTGCAGCGACTCGAACACTCGTTGCATATATGGGTCTCGTTTCTGGTAATTCCGATCTTCGCTCTGACCAATGCCGGGATCAAGGTTGACCTGCCCCGCCTCGCTTCGACCCTGTCTCATCCCGTCACTCTGGGAGTGATGGCCGGCCTGGTCGTGGGCAAGAGCGCGGGAGTTTTCGGAGCGTCGTTCCTGCTGATCAGAGGATTCGGCATTCCCCTTCCCCAGGGAGTCCGTCTTTCTCATCTGGCCGGAGTCTCTCTGCTGGCAGGCATCGGTTTTACAATGTCGATCTTCATCGGAGAGCTGGCTTTTGCATCCCAGCCAGAGTTTCTGCTCAACGCCAAGATCGCTGTTGTCGTCGCCTCGCTGGTGGCCGGAATCTCCGGCTGGCTCTGGCTCTACCTGCTAGGCGGGAAAACCAAAGGAGACTGAGGGTTCTCGCTCGGATGGAGTTGCTGACCGAAGCAGTCCCTGGCTGCGTCCGGATCGACGGTCGGGGGGGCAAAGAAACGGGGCACAGCGCACTGTGCCCCATCGTTTCAAGATCCCGTGTGAGCCCACCGTGCTCAGCGCGGACTTCAGTCCCTACAGCGGGGGAATTCTCAGCATCTGGCCGGGATAGATGCGATCCGGATCCTTCAGCATCGGGCGGTTGGCCTCGAAGATCACCGGGTACTTCATCGCGTTGCCGTAGTGCACTTTCGCGATCTTGCCCAAGGTGTCTCCGCTCGTGACCGTGTAGAAGACGGCCTCAGGCTCCGGGGGAGCCTCGGGAGTCGGTGGCACAACGCGCATGCGATCGTCAACCTGGGAGACGCCCGCAGTATTGCCTACGACGAGGACGACTTTCTCCTTGACGCTCTGCGCGGGCACCTGGCCATTCACGGTGGCGGTCCCGTCATCAAAGGCCACCGCCAGGTCCTGGACCTCGAGATCCATCTTCCTGACGAGTCCCTTCAGCGAGTCCGCCGTCTTCTGGTTTTCGGCCTCGTTGTCTCCGAGACCCACCATGTCAAAGACCTTCTCGCCGGCACTCTTGACGAAATCAAACAGTCCCATCTTCTCTCCCTCCCAGGTTAGTCGGCGAGCACGAAGGTAACCCGCATGACGACGCGGTACTCAACGATCTTGCCCTTGCTGACGATCACCTTCTGGCTCTCGACCCAGGCACCCTTGACGGCCTTGAGGGTCTTGTTGGCGCGACGAACGCCCTTCTTGATCGCATCGTCAAAGCTCTTCTCGGAGGATGCGATGATCTCTGTGACTTTTGCAACACTCATTTCGTAGCTCCTGGTCTTCGAGTTAAAACAGCTTCTTCGCCATGCCAAGGACGTCATCGAGTCCGAAGCCGTCGTCGTCACCGCCGCCACCGCCGAGCATCGACCCGAGGAGGTCACCCATGCCGGAAGGACTGGCCTGGCTGCCGGCCTTCTTGCTCATGCCGCCCATGACCATCGTTGCGACGAGGGGCAGCATCTTCTTGAGGACGCCCATGTCGAGGCCGCTTTTCTGCGCCGCATTCGCCGCCACGTTGCGGCTCACGTCCTTGCTGCCGAAGACGTGCCCGAGGATCTTGTTGCCCTCGCTGACAGTGTCACCCATGCCGAGGGCACTCGGGTCATCGAGGAAGCGCGCGTGCTTGCCGCCCTGGAGCGCACGAGCCAACGAGGCCATGCCGTCCTGGCTTCCCGCGTTTTTCTGCAACCCCCGGGCGAGGGACGGCACGAGGTTTTCGACGGCCGAGCGAGCGGTCGACTCATCGATGCCGAACTGGCTGGCGAGCTGTCCGATGTTCTGCCCGCCGTTCGCCCCGAGTATCGCTTTGAGAATGTCCATTTTCTTGATCTCCTTACCCTTGCGTTTGCTGGTCGTTGAGACTTACTTGTTTCTTAGTTCAGGACCCCTTCCCCTCCGCATTCCGCGCAGCGGGAGCATCCTCAGTGCATTAGATTCCAGTCTGCGCCGGAAGTCACACGCTCGCGACTATTGATTCGCGGGAGAAGCACGGTCACATGAGACGCGCGAGTGCCGCCGAGAGCCCCTCCTCCGCGGCCAGGTGGCGTTTCAGCACGCTCTCGCCACCCGGGATCGCTCCCCGAGAGAAGCGTGCGAATCGCTCGACATCGGTGGAATCGACCGACAAGGGGTCCCCACAAAGCTGCGCGAGCAGCTCGGCCCCGGTGGAGACGACCGGCAACGAGCCATCGAGGTAGTCGGCCTGGGGCGGCTCGTGCCCCGGAGGCAACCACAAGAGTGCGGGCCGTCCGGTGCTTAGCACCTCGACCGTGAGGGTATCGCCGTCGCTGATGTACGCGTCGCATGCGGCGACCGCGTGGGCAACATCCGTGTCCGGCGGAAGAAGGGTGGCACCATGGCGACGCGCCAGGACCCAGGCTTCCGCGAGCCGGGACAGGCCATCGACCCTCCGCAGCCGCGGATGAGGCTTGATCGCCAGGTGCCAGCCGTCCGCGCCATGGAGCGCTGCGGCGATCCCCTCGGCGACACGCAGCGGATCGTTGCGATCGTAGACCAGGGTGTGCGGCGCGCTGTTCTGCAGGGCGCAGAGCACGACCCGGCCCGTCCCGGGCAGGCCAAGCTCGCGGCGCGCCACATGCCTGTCGATCCGGGACACGGTCCTCACCCACGCGTCCAGGTAGGGATCCCCGACGAGCGCGATCGCTGCAGGGTCGAGGCCGCGGCTCACGAACCACTCCTTTCCCGCGGATCCCCAGGCCAGGGCGGAGGCGGGCGGGGGGAAGCCTCCAACGCCGAGTTCGGAGAGGATGCCGTCCTGCATCGCGAGGTAGGGGAGCCCCGCGGCACGGGCCACGAAAGCGAGCAAGCGCATCCCCCCACCCCAGGGCATACCCGCCAGGATGCCCCGCGGTCTCGACGCCCGCAGCCAGCCGCGCCAGGCCGAAGCCTCCTCGAGCATCGGGCCCAGCGCGCGCGTCCCTTCTTCGAGCAGAAACGAATTCAGGACCGTGGCCGCAGACCAGCCGGGTGCCGACGGCAGCCCCTCGACCTCGACCAGCGGACGCTGGGAAAGCTCTGCACGCCAGGCTTCGCCCGCCGGCCGGTGCCACCCCTCCCCTCGGGGCGGGATGGGCAGGTAGCTGTTCTCGCGGGAGCTCTGAAGCCGTAGCAGCGCGACACCCTCCCGCTCGAGCTGATCGAAGGCCACCCGGTTGCGGTAGTTCTCGAGCGCGACGATCACGCCCTCGCGGGATGCACCGGAAAGCTCCCGCTGGAACGAGTCGGGAGCCTCTCCCCGGGACGCACCAGGAGCCCCCCGCAGGAAGCTCCTGGGAGCCTCTTGCTGAGACGCGCCTGGAGCCGCCCCCTGGCTCACACGAGCCGTCTGGCGCCAGCGGCGGGCCGCCAGCCAGAACGCGGGCCCCGCCGCCAGGATAATTTTCCGGGAAGAAGCGCCCCCACGAGTCGTCGGCACACCCCGTGCCGCGAGGAAGGAGGCTTTCAGCGCGGCCAGCGCAGCCACGACGAGGTTGCCACCAACCATCTCGCGGAGCGGGAGACCTTCGAAGCTCATGCGCTCCACGCCTGGGGCGTCGAACCAGGCCCGAAGCATCATGACGACGCCATCGGACAAGCGCGCAAGCTCGCCCTTGGACACGCCACGCATCACGCGCTCCTGCGGTCGAGGACTGAGGCCGTCATAACCCAGCTCTGCGGAAGAATGGCGGGCGCACTCATCACGCACCCCTGCGGCAAACGGCGGGCGCACTCATCACGCACCCCCGCAGTAAACGGCGGGCGCACTCATGACGAACCCCCGCGGCGGGTGACAAAGGTGATCAGTCGTCTTCGATCCCGAGCCTCCAGCGCAGTTCCCAGGAACACGAGGGCGAAGGCCGAGCCGGAGAACGCGCCCCAAACAAGAAGCCATCCGAGTTCGTCGATCAGGCCGATCCTCGTCTTCAGCGCGTAGAGGCCCGCCAGGACCACGAGCGCCGGGGGATAGATCGGCCAGATGACCTCGCGCAGGAAGCGGCCATAGCGCACGCCGAGGCGGGGAAGCAAGAAGACAAACTGCAGCAGCAACGCGACACTGTAGGCGATGAGCGTCGCAGAGATCACTCCGCCGACTCCATAGCGGGGCGCAAGCGCGATGGAGAGCGTGACGTTCACGAGCGCCGAGATCACGGCGATGATCGCGAGGGGTGCCACTCGTCCGCTACCCACGGCGGCGTGGCCGATGAAGCTCATCATCAGCGCCACGGCCAGGTAGCCGACGAAGAGCGCCGCCCAGAACCCCCAGCGCTCCCAGCCGGGCCCCATCCAGACGCGGAGAAAATCACCTGCGGAGAGGACAGCCGTGAGGGCCACGGGAAGCACGATCGCGAGCAGATAGCGCGTGCCACGGTAGACAACCTGCTCCTGGGCCGCGTCGTTACCACCCGCCGATTCCCGGGCCACCAGGGCGGGAAGGGCGGAGCCCAGAGTCCCTTGGAACTCGCGCACGATGTTGTGCAACTTGGCGGTGACGATATACGCCGTCACCGCCGAGGTGGAGACAAGGCCCGCGAGAACGACGTGATCGGTCTGGTAATGCACCAGGCTGGCAACTTCGAGGAGCGCCATGTAGCCCCCCACGTGCAGGAGCCCCCGAAGCAACTCACGAGCTTCCGGCGCGGGAGCGTCTCCCGGCGGGGGCAGACATGTCCGCGCCAAATGGCGCAACCACACACCCTCGATCACCCAGATCAACCCCTGCAGCACGAGGACGAGCACGAGGGCCTGATCGGCCCAGACGACCAGCAGCGCTGCGGCCGAGTAGCCGATCGCCGAGGCCGAGCGCGCCAGCGCCAGCCGCGGGTACTGCTGTAACCCGGCCAGCGTGTCCGCGAAGACCGAAAGGGGCCAGCGCAAGGCCAGAAAGAGCCCCGCAACGAGGAAGATCAGGCTCGCCTCGCCCAGCTGCTCCGGGCGAATGCGCAACAGTCTCGCCCCTCCCCCGGCCCCAAAGAGGACCAGGGCTGAGCCCAACGCGAGGCCAACCACCAGGTAGACCCGGGTGCCAACTCTCAACAAAGCCCAGAGTGCGGCCGGGTTGCCGCGCGCGCTGCGATCCGCAAGCTCGCGGGTGTATGCCCCGGAAAGCCCCGGCGCCAGGACGCCCAGCAGCCCGCTGACCTGCACGGCGAGCGCGAGCAGCGCGAAGCGCTCGTCGCCGAAATGGTGAATCAGTGCGCGCGTCGCGACCAGCGCGAGGAGCGCCGAGAAGACCCGCAAAGCGA
>JANTFM010000199.1 GCA_024763475.1 Acidobacteriota bacterium
CGTAGCGGCCTGGCGACTCTCCGGCCTGAGTCTGGTAGTCCACCTTTCGAGCCTGATGACGCATCATCCGAGCCTGGCGGCGCTCCGGCCTGAGTCTGGCGGTACATCGTCCGAGCGTGATTGCCCACCGCCGAGTCCGCCAACGCATCGCCCCGGTACGCCAACCCGTAGCCTGGCCGTCCACTGGCATCGTCTTTTCGTGCTTGCCTCCCTTCTCGTCAGCGTATATTCAGGGCCTCTTCGACGGAGTGGGAGGTAGGCAGTGAGAGATCTTTGCCCTGCGGGTTCGCGCGCTGGGGTCCGCCTCGGCGTGGTCCTTGCGCTGGTCGTATTGTGTCTTTTCGCGTCGGCGGCGTTCGCGGGCCCGGCGGAGGGTTCACTGCGGCTGAGCAAGAATACAACGACGCTGATGCTGACCTGGGGGGCGGACGACGGCCCCTATGGCATCTACCGCACGCCGGATCCAGCGGATACCGTGCGGCCCGCGCGCCTCGTTGGCGCCACGGGAGAAACACACTACGAGGAGGAACTCGCCGACACCGTGCGATCGATGCTCTTCTACGTGATCGATGACCCCCTCCCCTGCTTTCTTGACTCCGAGTGCGACAACCATGAATTCTGCGACGGGGCAGAAACCTGCAACGTGGTCGAGTTCACCTGTTCCGCGGGCGCGCCTGTGCTCTGCAACGACGGGGATTCCTGTACGACCGACACCTGCGACGAGTCCCTCGGCGCCTGCGTCTACGAGAGCGAAGACTGCGACGATGGCAATCCCTGCACGCTCGACAGCTGTCACACGCTCGCGGGCTGCACCCATTCGGTCGACCCCGCAGCCGGCATCGGCATCGCGAGCGATCTCGCGGGCCGGAGCCTCCCGGCCTTTCCCGACTTCGAATTCGACCGATCCTTCAACCAGGGCAGTGACGTAGAGCTTGGCGTCGATCCCTTCGTCAACCCGGAACTGACGGGCGACACCTGCGACGTCTACATCCTCTCCGCCCGCTCAGCCGAGGAGTGGTGTGCCGACACGAGCCTCTCCGACACGCGAGGCGCGCCGGAGACGATCACCTTCCCGGGAGGAAGCATCGGGGACAACAGCTTCGTCCTCGACGCGAGCAATACCCTCAGCGCGGATGCCGGGACACACATCGGCGTGGGCTACGACCTGGCGATCGATTGCAACCAGAACGGCTTCCTGGATTCGGGCGAACTCGCCGATGGCCTCGCGGATGAAGCCGGCTTCTTCGTCGTGCACGACCTGACCACCGCTGGACCCTTGAGCGTCTCCCAGTTCGATGACATCGGGCCGGAGCCGGAGCACTGCTCGGGCGGCGGCAACGACGACATGCGGGTCTACTATCCGGCAGATCTCGACGATCCCGGATTCGAAGGGCAGTTCCCGCTCGTCGTCATCAGCCATGGCAACGGTCACTGCTTCGACTGGTATGACTTCCTCGGCACGCATCTCGCGTCATACGGCTACATCGTCATGTCCCATGACAACGATACGGGGCCCGGGATCGAGACCGCGTCGACGACCACCCTGTTGTTTACCGACAAGATCCTCCTCGAGCAGGATACGCTGGGCAGCGGTGTCCTCAACGGACACATTGACGGGACGCAGATCGCCTGGATCGGGCACAGCCGCGGTGGCGAAGGCGTCGTGCGCGCCTACGACCGGATGGTCGATGAGGGCTATCCCACCAGTGCCTTCAGCGCAGACGACATCATCGTCATCAGCAGCATCGCTCCCACGGACTTCCTCGGACCGGACAAGAGCGACCCCCACGATGTGCCCTATCACCTGCTCTACGGCTCGGCGGACGGGGATGTCTGCGGCTGCCCGGGCTCCCCGGTCACCCAGTCCTTCTCGGTCTACGAGCGGGCCACGGGCTTCCGCCAGTCCACCTACATCCACGGCGCGGATCACAACGATTTCAATTGTTGCGGATTCAACGATTTCACCGGTCCCGCAGACACCGAGATCGGGCGTGCCGAAGCCCAGCAGGTTCAGAAGGCGGCGCTCCTGTCGGTCTTGAAGTTCTACCTCGAAAACCAGGTCGCAGCCCACGACTACCTCTGGCGGCAGTACGAGACCCTGCGGCCGATCGGTGTCGCCGCGGATACGGTCGTGGTCAGCGAACTCAGGAATGGGCCCGCCTTCCGCAACCACGTCGTCGACGATTACCAGACCAACAGCGATCTCCTGACGAGCAGTTCCGGCGGTAGCGTCGATCGCGATGTCGACAACCTCGTCGAGGACCTGCTCCAGGAACCGAACTCGTCCTACGATTGGAGTGACAGCGATCCGATGAACGGAATGGCCCGGGGCCGCTCGGCGGATACCAGCCGGGGCGCCGTGTTCGACTACAGCGCCGGGAGCGACTCGTTCTACGAGTTCACCGTCATCCCGGCGGAGCAGAACTTCAGTGACGACCGCTTCCTGTCCTTCCGCGCCTGCCAGGGCACGCGTCACCCGCTGACCATGACGGTTCTCGAGGACCTGACCTTCACGGTAACCCTGGTCGACACCCAGGGGCATGCCTCAGGGATCGGCATCGGCAGCTACGGAGGCGGAATCGAAGAACCCTACCAGCGCGGCGGCTACGGCAGCGATGCGGGCTGGCAGAACGAGTTCGAGACGATCCGCATCCGCATGCTCGATTTCCTGCGGAACGGAAGCGAGCTGGATCTCGAACATATTGAAACCATCCGCTTCGATTTCGGCTCGACCTTTGGGTCCGCCGATGGCCGCGTCGCCATCGACGACATCGAAGTCACGAAGGAGTAGCCCCATGGCCAGCCCGAGAGATCCCGCTCCCTTCAAGCGCCTTGCGCCCCGATGGCTCCTGCTTGCCGCCGCGTGTGCCCTCCTCGCTGCAGCTGCCATGCCGGCCGTTCCCGAGACACCGGCCAGGGCCGGCACGCTGATCCTGGCGCAGAGCTTCACCCTGGAGGAGGGATTCCCCTTCCAGTGGTCCGCCGAGCAGGCCATCGTCCACGAGGGCACGA
Source organism: Acidobacteriota bacterium (assembly GCA_024763475.1). GTDB lineage: Bacteria > Acidobacteriota > Polarisedimenticolia > J045 > J045 > JANTFM01. The sequence goes on from JANTFM010000199.1 coordinate 3,013, forward strand.
TCCTGGTGCTCGAAGTGGATCCTGCGCTGATCTTCCCCCGCAACGCCGCCGAGCCGGTACTGTACGTCGGCCACCATGTCGCCCGGCGCATCTCCCAGGGAGACGCCAGTGGCCGCCTGGTCGCCTTCGTGCCAGCGCGGGTTGATCTCGAGCGGGAGAGAATCTGGTTTGGATCGCCGGAACTGCCCGAGCGAGTCGATTCCCGCCTTGCCAGACGTGAAGCCTCCCGTGCCGTGGCCGCAGGCATCGTGCCCTTCTCGGCCGCGGCGATCCGTTCCGCCACCCTGCGCGGCGGCGAGGAGGCCACCTTCGCGAATCGGCTGGAACTGCTGACAGCACTGCACGAACTGGTTCTCGAATACCTGCCGAAAGACGATCGGCGCTGATTCCAGAAGCGGGCGGAGCAGACTATACTTCGCCGATGTCCGAATCCGGGGCCAGGTCCGCGCACACAACCCGCATCGCCGTGCAGGTCGTGCTCTTTGTTGCCGTCTACCTGCTCCTGGTCAACGCTCGCTCCGAGCAGATCAATCCGATCCTGCCCGGCTCCCGGATGGCGGTCGAGATGGTCGTTCCGGTCATCGCCGGGCTGCTCTTCGGTGGCTGGACGGGTCTTGCCGTGGGACTCTTGGGAGCCCTTGCAGCGGCCGCTGTCGCGACGGCGTGGGGCCTCCCGGAGGGTGAACTTTTCCTGGCCACGCTGGCGGGCAAACAACTCCTCGCCGCGCTGCCGATCGCGTTGTCGGGCCTCGCCGCCGGCTGGCTTCGCGCGCTCTTGCCCTCACCACTCCCGGCGGGATCCCTGCTGCTGGGACACCTGTTGAAGATTCCCATCGCGCTCTTCGCCGGCCAACTCACACTCGGGGTGGTCGCCGGGAAGCTCTACTGGCTCGGCATCGCCTGGGAGACGCTCATCGGCGTGGCGGTCGTCACCGCGGCCACAGGCATTTATCGCTTCGGGATCGAGCGGAGGCCCTCCTGATGGAGTTGACCACCCACCCCACCGTGTGGCGCACCCTGGCCTCCCTCGCGGCCGTGCTCACCGTCGGCCTGCTGGCCCTGATGTATTTCAAGTGGATCTTCCTGGCGCTGGTCCTCGGCGTGGCATTGATCCTTCTCGCGGAGCGGGCGGCGGAGAAGTACCGCGACCAGGCCACCCGCTATGGCCTCTCTCCGCACACGCGCTGGGTCTATGCCACCGCCATCGTGCTCTTCTGGGGCATCGCCTCCTACGCGATGCTCTCCACCTCGGTCGACGACCTCGGCTTCGCGATGCAGTCGATCGCCGGGCGAGACGAACCGATGGTGGCGACTTACGTCGAGCGGCTGCGACCCTACATGCCCAATCTGCTCGCCGAAGAACGTCTCACCGACGAGCAGATCCTGGAGGTCCAGCGCAGTGGCCTTCGCACGGTCACGCGCTTCCTGGGGGACCTGCCGGGCTTCCTCGCCAACTGCTTCCTCATCATCCCGCTGATGTTCTATGTCTACTTCGGCAAGGGCCAGGAACTCGCGGAAGGCATCGTCGAGGCGGTCCCCTCGCGATTCCGCGGCAGCTTCACGCGAGCCTCTCGCACCGTCGGCTCCAATCTGCGGAGCTTCTTCGAGGCGAAGTTCGCCGAGAGCGCGGTGGTCGGGGGCATCTGCGCCCTCGGCTTCTACGCCGCAGGAACCAAGGGAGCCCTCGCCCTGGGATTGGTCGCAGGACTCCTCAACATCGTGCCCTACCTCGGCCCCATCATCGGGGCGATCCCGCCTCTCTGGATCACGCTGGCCGTCGATGAGCCCCATGTCGTGCTCTACGTCCTGCTCACGATCGTCGTCGCCCAGATGGTGGACAACTTCTACCTGATCCCCTTCATGATCTCCGATCGCATCAAGGTGAATCCACTCCTGAATATCATCCTGATCCTCATCGGCGCGAAGCTCTACGGTGCCGTTGGCATGCTCTTCGCCATCCCGATCTACCTGGTCTACAAGACGGTCCTGAGGGACTCCTACCGCGAACTCGTGCGCCTTCACGATCCCAGCCGCGCCTAGGTCGATTGAACGTTGTTGATATCGGATAGCCACGAGTTCGTCTTCGTCCACATCCGCAAGGCGGCCGGGACGAGTATGAAGGAGATCCTGGCACCCTGGTCCTTGCCAAGACCCGCAGGATGGTGGAAGAGGATCCTGAGCCGGGCGGGTCTGCAGAAGGACTACCACCAGCTCGTGCTGCGCGCCCATGAGCCGATACGGACAGCAGAGACCTGCATGCCCGCTGACCGCTTCGAGCGCTATTTCAAGTTCACCTTCGTGCGCAACCCCTGGGACCGCCTGGTGTCGGAGTACGAGTTTCTTCGCCAAACACCGGCCCATGGGCGACATCGCAAGGTCGTCGCCATGGCCCATTTCCAGGAGTTCGTCGAGTTCCAGGCGCGGCGCAAGGACGCGTACCAGTTGAACCTGCTCACGGACGCGAACGGGAAGATATGTCTCGATTTCATCGGTCGCTTCGAGCAGCTCCAGCAAGACTTCGCCGAAGTCTGCCGGCGCATCGGCCTGGACGCCAAGCCGCTGCGACATCTCAAGAATTCCCACCGAGGGGACTATCATGACTACTTCACCCCCGAGCTGGCCCGCAGCGTGGCAAAGACCTGGGGCGAGGAGATCGAGGCCTTCGGCTACCGCTTCGAAGCGTCATGAACAATTCCGTCTAGACACCTGCGCCCCCCCCGCCGTAGAGCAGATCATTGGGCCGTGTCGCAGGCTCGGTGCAGGCTGTCTCGGCGAAGACTATCTGGGGCCGCCGTAGAGCAGATCATTGGGCCGTGTCGCAGGCTCGGTGTAGGCTGTCTCGACGAAGATTATCTGGGGGTGTGGTTTGGTCTCATCGCAATCTGGCTCCGAATCGCAGCCTGCCGTACTCGAGATGCTCGACATTTCGCGCGTCTTCCGCATGGGCGACACGCTGATCCGAGCCGTCGACGGTGTCGATCTGCGCGTCGAAAAGGGCGAGTTCCTGGCCGTGATGGGTCCGTCTGGCTCCGGCAAGTCCACGTTGATGAACCTGCTCGGCTGCCTCGATACGCCATCAAGTGGAAGCTACAGCATTCGCGAACGCCAAGTGGCCCGCCTCGATGACGACGCGCTCGCCAAGATCCGCAATACGCAGATCGGCTTCATCTTTCAGACCTTCAACCTGCTCGCACGCTTGAGCGCACTCGAGAATGTCGAGCTCCCGCTGGTCTATGCCCGCGTCGATCCCGCAGAGCGAACGAAGAGGGCCCGTAAGATGCTGGACCTCGTGGGCCTCAGGGACCGGGAGGACCATCGCCCCGATCAGCTTTCCGGCGGCCAGCGCCAACGGGTCGCCATCGCCCGGGCCCTGATCCACGGGCCAGCCATCCTGCTCGCCGACGAACCGACGGGAAACCTCGACAGTGAGACCTCCGCCGAGATCATGGAGCTCTTCGTGGCGCTTCACTCCCAGGAGAACACGATCGTGATGGTCACCCACGACGAGGAGATCGCCGCCCATGCCGGTCGCGTAATCCACATGCTCGACGGGAAGATTCGCGAGGAGATCCGCCGTGCGAGCTGAGACCAGACTCTCGGGACTTGTGCTCGTCCTCGCCGCCTCTCTCCTCTGCCCCACCGGGACGGACGCTCATGCGCAAGAAGAACTGGTCCTGACCGGCGAGCTGGAAGCCGCTGAAGCGGACCGGCTCTCCGTTCCGCTGACGGATACCTGGCGCCTGCAGCTGAAGTGGCTGATCGGCGAGGGCTCGCGAGTTGAAGCCGGGGATGTCGTCGCGCGCTTCGATCCGGGTCAAGCCGAAGAGAGCCTCGCCGAGGCGGAGGACGATCTCGCCGAGAAGCTCCAGGAGCGCGTGTTGAGCGAGACGAACCTGCGGCTGGCCAAGCTGGATCTCGAACTGGCCTTCGCGCGGGCGGAAGCAGAACTCAAGAAGATCAGACTCGACGCCGCGGTCCCCGAGACCCTCAGGGAGGGGACCAAGTTTCGCGAGTTGCAGCGGGAACTCCAGACGAAGGAGAGCACCTTCGAGTCCGCACGCCTCGCACTCGTGACACATGAGGCGACGGCTCGCGCCACAATGACGAGCGTGGACCTTGAGATCGGTCAGCTTCGTGAGTCCATCTCCCGCTATGAGGAGAACCTGTCGCGACTCGAACTACGGGCCACGAAGCCTGGCATCGTCGTCCACAAGTCGCACCCGTGGGAGGGCACCAAGTTCAAGGAAGGAGACCAGGTCCAGGCGACGTGGCTGATCGCCAGCATTCCCGACCTCAAGTCGCTCGAGGTGCTGGCTTGGGCCGCCGAACCGGACATCCCGCGGCTCGCCCTGGGGCAGGAGGTCGCGCTGCGCTTTGACGCCTATCCCGCACGGGCGTTCAGTGGACGCGTGATCCGCATCGGCCAGGCGGGTGAAAGCCGACGCCTCTGGGGCAAGACCCCCTATTTCTCGGTTCACATCAGCATCGGGGAGATCGACCAGGAGATCATGAAGCCCGGAATGAGTGTCCGTTGCGAGATCCGGAAGGTCCCATCGGGAGCCACGTCATGAAGAGGCGGGGATTCATCGCCGGTGCGGCACTGCTGATCGTGCTCGTCTTACCGGTAGCCACGTCATGAAGAGGCGGGGATTCATCGCGGGTGCGGAATTGCTGATCGTGCT
>JANTFM010000200.1 GCA_024763475.1 Acidobacteriota bacterium
GATATCTGGAATCTCCAGCAGCTTCATGTCCTGCGCCGCCGCCACGAATCCCGGCCGGCCGCTTCGGACATGGGTATTTCCCGATTTGTCCACGACCGTCGGCAGCCACAATTCCAGGTCCAGGCCGGTGGCGATGAGCACATCCGCCTGTTTGACCATGTCGACGAACGAGGGCTTTGGCCGGATGAAGTGGGCGTCCTGGTCGCCGCGCACGATGGCAGAGACCGAGACGCGGTCTCCGCCGAGGGCTTTTGCGATGGACGCATAGTCGGGCAGGGTGGTGACGACCCGCAACGGGGAGTTGGCCGCCGGGGTGGCTCCATCTTCCGCCAAGGCCAGGCCGGGTGTGAGACAGATCAAGGAAATCAGGATCAGCGCGTACATGGTTTTCATTTTAGAAGCTCCCCGTCAGTAGCGTTCGTGCTTGTGCGGTCCGGCAGCGAAGATCACCTGGAAATAGAGGGTGTCCTCGGGTTCGGCGACCTTACCTGAATCCAGGTGGTTAAACTCGATTCGCCACCGTACCCAGGGACTCTGCTGCCAGGTGATGTAGGGGGCCAGTTGCCACTGGGTCACGTCGAATGGGAAGGCATGGGGTGCCAGCCAGGGGGCCATGACCACGTAGTCCTTCGTATCGGGCACGTAGTAGTCGAAGCGGGTGCCGATGTCCAGTCTGCGGTTCACCTTGGACTGCACATAGGTGTAGGCGCCCCAGGCATTGACGGTGTCCTTTCCAGATCCATCCGGAACGAGGATCGTGCGATCGAGGAGGAAGAACTCCGTGCGCCAGACGAGGTTGCGATAGCGCATGCGCTCGGTTGGCTCCCACAAGAGGCTGACATCCAGGCCGTGGACCTGGGTGGAAAGACTGTCATTCTCGGTGCTGATCCCGCCTTCCCCTTCAACGTCCCAAGAGTCTCTCCAGCCGAGAAGGCTCGAAAGGCCGACCTCGAAGTAGGTGTCCTTCGAGATCTCGCGGTAGTTCTTGTAGTGTAGGAGGGCCGAGGGGGTCCCGAGGGTGTTGCCGCTGAAGAGTCGGGGGTTCTCGCCGTTGGTGAGCTGGAAGGTCAACTCCTGGGAGGCTCTTCCGACTTGCGGCAGAACACCGTCGAGCGAGACGCCGATTTGGTTCAGGCCCCCGTTGCCGAAGATCTGCCGCAAGGGCAGGGGAAAGTCGAACTGGTCCAGGCCATGCTTGTGCCAGCGGTTGACGACTCCGAACTGCTGGCGGAACTTGCCGAAGGTCGCGTTCAGCCCTCCGATAAGCCCGAAGCGGGTCATGTAGGCCTCGCCGAGTTCGGCACCTTCCTGACTGAACGCGAGGGCCGCCTTGAAGCGCGTGTAGGGATCGAGATAGGACTCCAGGTGAAGGCCCAACGAGCGGAACTCGAATCCCGAGCGCTGCCTGGTCTCCTCCTGGTCCCGGTAGTAGCCGTACATATCACCGGTGACACTGATCTCGGGATTGAGGGCCTGCAGGCTCAGCCCTCTCGCCCGGAACGCGGTCTTTTCTGTCGTCTCTTTGCCTCGTTCTTCGCGACTCGCTTCCACTTCCGCCAGCTGCCGCAGCTGCGCCAGCTCGTCTTCTTCCGAAGGCGCCGCCTTCTCGGCCGCTGCCACGGCCGGAGCCTCACGCAGCGCCTTGATCTCCTGCTGGAGCGCAAGGATCTCCGCGGCGTGCAGCTTCTGCATCTCTGCGATCTGTTGTTCGAGTTGAAGCATCCGTCGTTCCAGGTGCTCGACGGCTGAATTCGGGGAATCGTTTCCCGCGCCAAGGCTGGGCGAAACGATGATGGAGAAGAGTAGAAGAACCCACGCGCTCGCGACCCAGCGAGGGGTAGGCAACATGGACTTTCGCATGTGCATGATGACTCCGTTGACTGGCTTGGATATATGGCGATGCCCGATCCACAGGGTGGAGCGAGCAGGACCTTCCATGACCGACACTGCGTTCGAAAAGGCAGGGGGCTTGAAGGTCGTTCGTTCAGCCCGGTCAGACGGAGGGGGGACCTCTTGGTGACGATGCATCCTCGACGGCGATGGCCGTGATCAGGTCCTTGTAGCATGCGGAGCTCCAAGAAGACGATGCCGTGTACGCACCGTACACGACGGAGTCTTCCTGGTGGGCGATGAGCGTACGCAATAGTGCGCAAGAGGCGCAGAAGCCTCGGATCTCATCGTTGCCGAACGACTCGCCACTCTGCTGAGACAGGGCAGGACGCGAGGCATCCTTCTGGACCCGTTGTAGATGGCAGGTGTGATGGCTTTCGAGAAAACCGGGCAGCAAGACAAGCAGTGACAGGCAAAGTGCCGTCACGAATGCGCGTCCCCAACGATGCGACGCATGGCTTGAATTGCGAAACACGTTCGCTCCTTGTCTTGCAACGCTTCATGCTACCCGCGGGATCGGCTCCCATCAAGTATGCGATCCTTCTCAGTGGCTGCCGCAGGTGGCGAATGCCCTGGAGCGTTGTGATCTCGCAGCCCTTAGCTTCCGTTTCCGTTCAATGGCTGCCACAGGTTGGCGTATGCCCCGGGGCGTCGTGGTCGCAGCTATTGGCTCCCGCGTTCAGCCCCTCGCCCAGCCAGAGGCGTACGGCGTCCTCGGCGGGGATGGCGGGAACGCCGGTGATCACGTTCATGCCGAATTGCTCGAGGATCTGGACGGCACGGGGACCGATGCCTCCGGCGAGGACCACGGCGGCGCCCTGATCACGGAGCCAGCGCGGCAGCACACCCGGCTCGTGGGGAGGTGGTACGCGATTGTCCACGGAGAGGATTGTCTTCTGCTTCATGTCTACCGCGAGGAAAGCAAAGTGTTCCGGGTGGCCGAAGTGTGCGCTTACGGCTCCCGCGTAGATGGGAATGGCGATGGTCAGTTCTTGTGTGCTCACAACATCTCTCCGAGTTAGCTCTGAAGTGCTTCTTGCATCTCGTTCCACAATTCCTCGAAGCGTTGCCGCCAGGGGCCGGGTAGCGAACTCAGCACCCGTGCCTCGCGAATCGCCTCGCGGACATCATCACTGTACGGCAACCGAGCAAGAACTCGCGACCCTTTTTCCACGATTCGCTTGGCGAGGGCCTCGGCGCGGGACGGGTTGAGGTCCGCCTTGTTGATGACGACACCGGCCGGGATGCCGAAGTGACGGGTCAGTCCGAAGATCCGATCGAAGTCACTTTCGCCTGCGGGAGTCGGTTCCGTGACGAGGAGTGCGTAGTCGACCCCGGTGAGCGCCGAGATGGCGGGACAGCCGATTCCTGGGGGTCCGTCCACCAGCACGAGGTTCCGCCCCTCTGTTCGGGCCAGCTTCGCCGCCTCCCTGCGGACCTTCTCCACCAACGCTCCGGAGTTGTCTCCTCCCGGATCCAGCCGGGCGTGGGACAGGGGACCGTAATCGCTCTCGGACAGAAACCACTGCCCCGTGACGATCTCGTGCAATGCGATGGCGTCGCGCGGGCAGACGAGCCCACAGACGCCAGAGCCCTCGCAGGCCAGGGGATCGACCTCCGGTACACCATCGATCGAATCCGCGGGAAGCGAGAGTGCCGAGAAGCGGCAGTGCTCGAGGCACCGTCCGCAGCCGTCGCAGAGTTGCGGATCGATCCTCGATCTTCGGGCGCCATAGAAGTCCTCCGAGCGCAGGTGCCGTGCCCCCACGAGGAGGGGGAGATTCGAGGCATCCACGTCGGCATCTGCCAGCACCGCGTTCGGGAGGAAGGGGAGCAGGGCGGCGGTGACGCTCGTCTTACCGGTCCCGCCCTTGCCGCTGAGGACGACGACGGTCTTCATGACGCGCTCGCGGCTCTGCCGTGTCTGGCCATCTCTTCGAGCGTGGCATGCAGAGCTTCGAGTTTCTCTCGCATCCCGGGAAGCGCGAGGAGCGGAGAGGCTCCCGCGGCGTAGGCCTTGGCCACCCGGAGGTCATGGGGAATCTTCATCAGAAGCGGCACCCCCTGCTCGAGGCACCAGTCTTCGATCAATTGGTCGCCCTCGTCCTCGCGCGCACGGTTGAGGATGACTGCCGCCTTCTTGTTGCGAGCGCGGACCAGCGCATGGACCTGCGCGAGGTCGTGAAGACCGAAGGGCGTCGGCTCCGTGACCAGGAGACTGAGATCTGCTGAGCCCACGACCGTCGTCACCGCACAATTGGCCCCGGGGGGGCCGTCGAGTACGAGTTCCTCTCCCGGCCGGGTCTCCGCCAGGCCCTTTTCAAGGACGGCCTCGACGACCGGGCTGGCTCGTGACTCACCGATGTTCAAGGCCCCCTGGAGGAAGCGCAGAGATCCTGCGCTCGCCACGCGCAGCTCACCAATCTTGTGCGGTCGCTCTGTTATGGCATCCACCGGGCAGGCCAAAGTGCAGCCGCCGCAGGCATGGCATTGGGAGTCGATGAATAGGACCCGGTCGGGCAGCATCGCGAGCGAGCCGTAGCCGCAGAACTCGGCGCAGGCTCCGCAGAGGGTACAGATCTCGGCATCGATCTGGGGGAACGGGACGGTCACGGGAAGAGTCTCGAGGGAGCCCAGTTGGGGGAGGTACTCGTGAGCATTCGGCCCCTCGACATCACAGTCGGCGAGCAGCAGCGGGCGCTGGCGACTCCAGACAAGGGCCAGGGAGGTCGCCAGGGTTGTCTTCCCGGTGCCTCCCTTACCACTGATCACAGCCAGAATCATCGGAAGATCTTAATTCGTCTTGATCGGAGTGAGTTTGCCTGTGCCCAAGTGCTCGATGGCTTCGGCAACCGTCATATCGTGGCACTCAAAGCCGCTCACGCCGGCCGCGGAAAGAACCTCGGCGGCTTTCGGGCCGAGATGGCCCGTGATGACGATCCGGGCCCCTGAAAGAATGACGGCCTGGGCGGCTTGCACGCCGGCTCCGTGGGAGGCTCCCGGGGCGCCTGCGATCTCGCTGAGATCCCCGGAGACGGTGTCGAAGAGCAGCAGGTGGGCGGCGCGCCCGAAGCGCGGGTCCACCGGGCTAGTCATGTCCGGGGTCTCGGCGCTGATGCAGATCTTCTCGTTCTCGCTCATGTGTGGTCCCTCACTCGCCTTCGAGTTCGTCGAGGCGCTGGGAGATGGCCTTGCGCTGCTCCTCGAGGATTCTTCGCTCGTCGGCAGCGTCGGGGACGGCGGCTCTTCGGCCACCGAAAGCTCCCAGCCCGCGCCCGAAGCCGCGTCCGCGCCCCCGGCCCATGCCCATTCCCTGGCCACGTCCTGCTCCCGTCCCGCAGGGTCCCATACCTCGACCCGAGGCGGGTCCACTACCACTCGGTCCTGTCCTATCTCTTCCGGGCATTTTGCCCTCCTTTCATGAGCTGATGAAAGCTCGTGTTGATGTATTGTGAGCATATGCTCACTGAGAGAATGCGCTCACCGGGAGGGCTTGTCAAGATTATTTATAGCATTTTCTCATAATAAGCGGCGGGGCCAGACGAGCAACAACAGCGAGGGACAAGGGGCTCTTCACCGACGCGGTCGTCAAGGCCGCCAGCTTGGGTCTCTACGGGTTCCTTCCGCGCTAGATCGTGAAGGGCAGGACGAGACAGGCGGGAAGCGATGTTGAGCGGATGGGATCGAGCTGGGGTAGTCCGATCACCATCTCGACCTGCCCGAGCTTCGGTTCCGCGCAGTAGCTCCGGAACAGCCGGTCCCAGATCGAAAGACTGAAGCCGAAGTTCTGCTGATACTCGTGAGGGTCCGTGGAGTGATGGATGCGATGCATGTCTGGAGTGACGATCAGCAGTCGGAGGGATGAATCCAAGATGGCGGGCAGGCGGACACTGGCGTGGTTGAACACGGCCATGCCGTTCAGCAGCAGCTCGAAGACGAGAACCTGTTCAGCGCTGGCTCCGAGCGCGAGGACGACCAGGGCGCGCCAGAGCGCGGAGATCAGGAGTTCGAGCGGATGGAATCGGACTCCGGAACTCGCGTCCAGCTCCGGGTCTGCGTGGTGCACGAGGTGGAGGCGCCACAGCCACGGCAGGTGATGGAACGCGACGTGTTGCGCGAACACGGCGAGGTCCAGAACAGCCAAAGCGACAATCCAACGCAGAGCGTCCGGCCAGGCCAAGTTATGAAAGAGTCCCACGCTGTTGCTTCCCGCCCAGAGCGCGGCGGCTACGCCGCCAAGGGGCGCTGCGAGGCGAACAACAATGGCCCCGCACACCACGAGCGAGAGGTTGGTAGACCAGCGCCGCCAGCGCGAGATACGCCGCGTTCGCCTGGGAAAAGCAGCCTCCAGCAGGCTCATCAGGGAGAGCACGGCCAAGAAAGCGCCGACGCGAAGCCATGGGCTCCACACCATCGAATCACCCAGGAAGGTCATCGCATCCAAATCGGTTGAGGCACTCATGCAGGCTCCGGCCCAACGCGTGTTTCGCGCCGGAATCCCCTTGCCAGGTTCGTCAGAGTCGGCGAAGGCGAGAGGGAAGTCACCGTGCGACGAGGGACACTAGTCACGAAGGAAATGACAGGTGTACCCGCCAGGATGTTTCTTCAGGTAGTCCTGGTGTTGCTCTTCGGCGTCGTAGAAAGGCGTTGCCTTGACGATCTCTGTCACGATCGGACGGGTCCACTTGCCCGAATCATCGACCTCCTTGAGGACACGCCTGGCGACCTCTTCCTGGGCCGCGTCATGGAAGAAAATCGCCGAGCGATACTGGGGGCCGCGATCGTTTCCCTGCCGGTTGGGGGTGGTTGGGTCGTGCAGGCGGAAGAAATAGCGCAGGATCTCCTCGTAGCTGATGCGGGCCGGATCGAAGGTGATCTGCACGGCCTCCGCATGCCCCGAGCGGCCTGTCGTAATGTCCTGGTAGCTTGGGTTGTCCAGGCTCCCGCCGGTGTAACCGACCTGCGTATCGACAACCCCGTCGAGCTTGCGGATCAGGTCCTCGACACCCCAGAAGCAGCCGCCGGCGACGGTCGCTGTCGCCAGCGTTCCATGAGTGGGTTCGGCAACCGGCAAGGCCTCATCTTCCGCACCGTCCGCGAAAAGGCCGGCTGCCGCAAAGGCGGGGAGGAACTCAGCGTAGCCCTCGCGCTCGAGGTCGGCGAGCGGGATGAAGCGCAGGGCGGCGGAGTTGATGCAGAATCGTTGCCCGCCTGGACCGGGCCCATCGTCGAACACGTGGCCCAAATGGGAGTCGGCCTTTCTTGAGCGGACCTCGGTGCGCGTGCTGAAAAGGCTGCGATCAACCGTCTCCGTGATCCCCTCGTCCTGAAGCGGCCGGGTGAAACTCGGCCAGCCGCTGCCCGAGTCGTACTTGTCCAGCGAGGAGAACAGGGCCTCGCCGGATACGACGTCGACGTAGAGGCCGGGCTCGTGGTTGTTCCAGTACTCATTCTCGAAGGCGCGCTCCGTCCCGCTCTTCTGGGTGACCTGGTACTGCAGGTCGCTGAGGGTTTCGCGTAGCTCGGAATCCGAGGGCTTGTGAAAATCGTTCATGGATTGGGTGTTCTCCGCAGCCGGATCCTTGGTGTCCGGCTGACTGGCGACCGCGCAGGCGGCCACGAGGGTCGCGAGCGACAGGCTCAACAAGAGTGCTTTCATGTGCATATGGCGTCTCCCTCTTCCCGGCTCGCAGGGTTCACGAACGGTCCATCAGCGGCAGCAAAGGGGTATCTCACCCTCTTCCCAGTCCGCAGTGTTCGCGAACTTTCAGGCCGGACACATGAGAT
>JANTFM010000201.1 GCA_024763475.1 Acidobacteriota bacterium
AGCCACACCCCGTGCGCGAAGATCCGCTCGGCCAGCGCGTTGTGCCGGCGTGCGAACGCGATCGTCTCCCGGCGGTGGTGCGAGAGGCTGTGCCGCAAAAACTGATGGGCTTGGTCGACCGTTTCGAGCGCCGCATCTCTCCGCCGGGCCTGCGCGCTACGGGAGCTGCCCTTGGGCCCGGACCCGCGCGGTCCCTGCTGCCACGTCGTGAGTCTGTCTCGTCGAATGGGCGCGGGAATGGGACCCTATTCTGGTGCCCTAAGGTCGACTTGGCGATGCACGGCATCTCTGTGCCGTGCGCGACACGTTGGCAAGACTGTACGTGTCATCCCTTTGCCGGGTGGATCGTCATATACTCACTGGCGGGCATGGATCGCCCCGGCGTGGACACGCATGGAGCACCTTGGTCTGGACAGGCATGGAGAGCCCTGACATGCGTACAGAGAGAGGAGATCGGCGATGAGAGGTCGCGGCACGGTGGTGCGCTTCCTGGGAGAGGTCCTGCTCGCCTTCTGCCTCTTGGCAGGCTTGCCCCTGTCCTCGGCAGGAACCTGGCACGAGGAGCAGACCCTCGAGCATGACTCGCTGCTGCGCTACTACCGCTACTACCTGCCGGATTCCCAGCCTCCCGAGGGGTATCGGCTGCTCTTCGTGCTGCACGGTGGGGGCGGGGACATGCGCTCCTTCCTCGACAACGGCACCCACGCGGAGTGGCCAGAGATCGCCGACGAAGACGGGCTGCTGCTGATCGTTCCCAACGGAATCAACGCAGAAACCGGAGACGGCTCCGGCGACGATCAGCACTGGAACGACTGCCGGGGTGACGCCCCACTCAACGACACCGGGGCGGACGACGTCGGCTTCGTCAGCGCACTCATCGACTGGGCTGCCGGCCGGTTCGCGGTCGATCTCGACCGGGTCTACGCGACAGGCTCCTCGAATGGTGGACTGATGAGCTACCGACTGGCCTTCGAACTCGGAGATCGCATCGCCGCCATCGCCCCCTTCATCGCGAATCTCCCGGCCGTCGATGAATGCGGCGCGCCGGAGTGGCCGATCCCTGTGTTTATCTGCAATGGAGACGGCGAAGATGACTACATGCCCTGGGACGGAGGGTGCGTGACGAAAAAGTCCACCTGCGGGCGGGGAAGTGTGCTCTCTGCAGAGGCGACCCGGGACTTCTGGATCGCGTTCGGCAACCTGAATCCCGTGCCGGTAGAGTCCATCGACTACCCCGATCTCGACCCGGATGACGATACGACCGCCGAGAGTCAGCTCTATGTCGGCGGGTACGAGGGCGTCGAACTCGCGTTCTACACGATCCACAATGGCGGCCACGTCACGCCATCGATCGAGCACCGGCGCTCGCGCCTCGTGCTGGCCTTGCTTGGCCTCGGGCTACAGAACCACGATATCGAGGGTTCACGGGAGGCCTGGGCCTTCCTCTCCCGTCAGCGCCTCGAGGGCTTCGGGGTGGGAGAGGATCCGGGTCTCGCAGCCTTGCTGCGCGTTCGGAAGGGCGGGCCCGGGACGCTTGAACTCTCGTGGGCCGGAGATTGTGGGAGTGCCATGAGCTACGGCGTGTACCGCGGAGAGTTGCTGGCCGGATACGACTCCATCTCCCCAGCGGAGGGCGACTGCTCGGTCCAGGAAACGCGTGTCGAGCTGCCCGAAGGCACCCCTGTGCCCGAGTTCTTCCTGGTGGTCCCCAACGATGGTGTCAGCGAAGGCGGCTACGGCAGCGCTTCGGACGGCAGGTCGCGCACACCCGCTGCGGAACCCTGCCTGCCCCAGCTTCAGCTGGATGTCTGCGCGGAGCGTTAGTCACAACGCCGTCCGGGTACCGAACGCAGGGTGCCGCGTCGAAAGCCTCGCCAGGTTGTCGCAGGATGTTCGCGCCGGGCGTTCATCTTGGCGCGTGTTGTTGACATTCGCGTTGCTTCTCACCGCTGCGTCAACTTGATCCTGGTCTTGTCAGATTCTGTCGATGGCTGCGAGCTCGAAGAACAGAATCATCACCTGCTTGCTTACGGCATGACACGGCGCCAAGCACTGCACGAGTGCTTTCTCCCACCTATTGAATTCATCGGATGGGAGGCCGCCACAGAATGCAGGCCAACGGTCAAGATCAGGGTTAACGGGTCGCGTCGAGGGCCTCGCCCAGGGCGAGGGCGACGCGGTCGATCTCTGCTTCGCCGAGCTGATTGAAGAAGGGAAGGGCGAGGGTGCGCGAGGCGACGGACTCGGTGACCGGGAACATGCCCTCGCGAAGGCCGAGCCGCTCCTGGTAGAAGGGCTGCAGGTGGATCGGGAAGAAGTAGTTGCGGCAGCCGATGCCGCGGCGCTGCAGTTCTTCGAGGATCGCGTCCCGGCGCGCGCGGGGTTCACCCTCGCGCAGGCTGACAACGAAGACAAACCAGGAGACTCGCTGATCGGCGGCGGGCGGGGCGGGGATCACGATTTCCTCGAACTGCGACAGGGCGTTCGTGTAGAGCTCGAAGACCCGTTGCCTGGCTGCGATGAAGGACTCGAGGCGGGAGAGCTGGACCCGGCCCAGCGCGCACAGAATGTCGGGAATGCGGTAGTTCCAGCCCAGGCGCTCGTGGCCGAGCCAGCTGCCGTCAGGCCCGCGTCCCTGGTTTCGCAGCGAGCGTAGCCTCTCCGCCAGGTCGCCGTCGTCGGTGACGACGATGCCACCCTCTCCCGTGGTGATCTGCTTGTTGGGGTAGAAGGCGAAGACGCCGGCGCGCCCAAAGGAGCCGGCCATGTGCTCGCCCAAGCGGGAGCCGAGAGCTTCGCAGGAGTCCTCGATCACGACCAGGTCGCGGCGTCGGGCGAGTTCGAGGTACTGCGGCATCGGGCAGACGCGGCCGAAGACGTGGACCGGCAGGAGGCCCCGGCTTCTCGGTGTGAGCGCGGCCTCGGCGGCTGCGGGGTCGAGATCCCAGGTGATGGGATCGATGTCGGCGAATACGGGGGTGGCGCCCTCGAAGAGGATGCAGTTGCTCGAGGCGATGAAGGAGAAGGGGGTCGTGATGACTTCGTCGCCGGGTCCCAGCCCCAGGGCGTGCACGAGCAGGTGCAGGCCGCCGGTGCCCGAGGAGACGGCCACGGCGTGTTCGCGGCCCGCGTAGCGCGCGATATCTTCCTCAAAGGCGGGTAGTTCGGGCCCGAGGCTGAGGTGTCGGCTCTCGAGAACCCGCACGACCGCGTCGATCTCTTCCTGGCCCAAGTCGGGGCTCGCCAGCGGGATGGCTTTCCTGTTCGTCACGAGTCCTCGCCCTCCAGAGGAGAGAAGGATACGCAATTGAGGCGTCCTCCGCTAAACTCTTGCGACGCAACCGAGGAGCGAGGAGCGCAATGACGGATTCGCGGGCCGACTGGCACACCTACTTCATGAACATCGCCAAGCAGGTGGCGACGCGCAGCACCTGCGACCGGAAGCACGTCGGCGCGGTGATCGTGCGGGAGAAACGGATCCTCTCCACCGGCTACAACGGGTCGATACGCGGGCTCCCCCATTGCGACGAGATCGGACACCTGATGGAGAACGGCCACTGCGTGCGGACCATGCATGCGGAGGCGAACGCCATCGTGCAGGCGGCGTGCAACGGCGTTGCCATCGCGGGCAGCGAGATCTACATCACGGCGAGTCCCTGCTTCAACTGCTTCAAGCTCATGGCGAACGCGGGCATCATCAAGATTTACTTTGGGGAGTTCTATCGCGACGAGCGGATCTGGGAGTTCGCGCAGCAACTCGGAATCGAGATGACGGAGCTCTAGCCCGCGCCGCACCTCGGAGCGTGGGTGATGGAGCTTCAGCCTGCACAGAATTACGCTGGAGTCAGCTTGGCCGGTCCTTCGAGGAAGGACATGTCGCAGCCGGCGGACTTGAGGGCCGCGGCCGCCATCGTCTTGTCGGCCGCACGTCTCCACGCTTCCTCGGAGCTGATCTTCTCCGCCTTGACCAAGTCCACGAGAGCTTCGTTGAGGGTGACCATGCCGTGGCGTTTGCCGGTCTGCATGATGGACGGGATCTGGAAGGTCTTGCCCTCGCGAATGAGATTCGCGACCGAGGGGATGCCGATGAGCACCTCGAGGGCAGCGATGCGACCTCCGCCGATCTTCTTGCAGAGGTTCTGAGCGATGACACCCCGAAGCGATTCGGAGAGCATTGTGCGCACCTGGGCCTGCTGCTTCGGTGGAAACTGGTCGATGATGCGATCGACCGTGGAGACCGCCGTCGTCGTGTGGAGCGTTCCGAAGACCAGGTGACCCGTCTCGGCAGTCTCGATGGCGATGGCGATCGTCTCGAGATCGCGCAGCTCGCCGACGAGCACGATGTCCGGATCCTCGCGCAGTGCGGCGCGCAGCGCGCGTTTGAAGGACGCGGTGTGCGTTCCCACCTCCCGCTGGTTGACCAGGCACTTGTTGTTCTGGTGCACGAACTCGATCGGGTCCTCAATGGTGATGATGTGGTCCTGCCGGGTCTTGTTGATGTGGTCGATCATCGCCGTCAATGTTGTCGACTTGCCGGAACCGGTCGGGCCCGTGACGAGGACCAGGCCGCGGTGGAGGGTGCATAGCTCGAGAATCGCGCTGGACAGATTCAAGTCTTCTGCGGTGAGGATCTCCGAGGGGATCGTGCGGAAGACGGCGCCCGCCCCAAAGCGGTCGCGGAAGATGTTCGCACGGAAGCGCGCGAGGCCTTCGATCTCGTACGCGAAGTCGGTGTCGTGGGTCTCGAGAAACTCCGCGCGGTTCTTCTCCGGAGTGATCGGTTCGAGGAGTTGCCACACGTCTTCGGGGGTGAGGGGCGTCCTGCCCTCCATGGGGACGATCTCTCCGTCTACCCGCAGGAGCGGCGCTTGTCCCGCGGACAGATGTATGTCCGAAGCTCCGGCCGCCACCATCTGGCGGAAGTAGTCATCCATCGGTGCGGAATTCCCGGTCACGATCGCGGCTGCGGCATGGGGCACTGCTGCGGCACCGGGCTCTGCTTCGGCAACCAGCCCAGTCTCCCCGAGGCTCGCTGGCCGGGGTGCCGCTCCGGTCTCCAGCTTGGTTCCTGGAAGGGGCGCCGACTTGGGCTGTGCTCCGGTCTCCAGCTTGGTTCCTGGAAGGGTTTCCGGCCTAGGCTGCGCTCCCGTCCCCACCGGGGTTTCCGGGGGAGTCTCCGGCCGGGTCGCGGGTTCCGCCGGAGGGCAGGCCTTGGAGGCACTTGGAGCGCCGGGCACGAAGATCGCTTCGAGTGAGGAGCTGGACGCCTCGGCCCGGAAAGCCATGGGAGCCAGACCGGGGCGATTGACCGTGGCCTGCGCCTGGCCGCTTGCACGCAGTTGCGCGACAAGCTGGGCGTCGAGAATCTCCTCGAGCAGGCCGATCAGCTGGGCGACGCTCGGCTGAACGGAAGACGCCGGTCGAAGACCATCGCGGAACTTGAACGCGGGAGAGCGGCCGGAAACCAGCTGCAGTTCCTGCGCTCCGCATTCGTAAAGTGCCTGAAAGAAGCGGTCGAGCTTTGCCACAAGAATCCCCTCTGGAGCAAGTGTCCTCTCCCTGCAATCTAGTGTCCCGTCAGACAAGTTCGCTACATTCTTCGCCAGCCCTCGCCGTCTCTGGCGGCGTTGGGCCTCCTCTGCATACTCCCGGTATACCGTCGTCGGCCCGCCTTGCCCGTGACGCCGATGGCGCGGCGACGAACCCAGCGACCTTGTCTGACGGGGCACGAGGAGTCTGCGCGTGGCGCGTTGAGGGCCGTGCTCGCTACAATGCTGGCTACTCAAAGGAGGATGTTGCCGTGTCGTCACAGAGAATGACCCGCTGGCTGCTGGCTGGCCTCGCTGTTTCGCTGATCGTTGGTTTGGTCTGGGCTGGGGACGAGCCAAAAAAGGCGGCCGAGAAGCCCGCGGGGCCGATCGTGGTCCTCGAGACCAATGTGGGCACCATCGAACTTGCGTTGTGGCCGGATGTTGCCCCCGCGACCGTGGAGAACTTCCTTCTATACGTCCGGGATGGTTTTTACGACGGTACGATCTTCCACCGCGTGGCGAAAAACCCCCCTGTGATCCAGGGCGGAGGCTTCGCGCGGGATCTGTCGAAGAAGAGCACGCGCCCGCCGATCAAGCTGGAGGCCGTCGAGTCCAACCGGAAGTACACCATCGCGATGGCGCGCTCGCAGCGTCCGGACAGTGCGACAGCCCAGTTCTACATCAACACTCAGAACAACACCTTCCTCGATGCTCGTCAGCCCGGGACCGGCTACGCCGTCTTCGGCAAGGTGATCAAGGGCGCCGGCGTCGTGGACCAGATCGCACGCTCCGAGACGCGGAACAAGGGCGGCGCCTTCGGGACGATTCCCGTGCGCGAGGTCTTCATCAAGACGGCGACCGTGCGCCCCGCGCCGAAAGCATCCGGAAAGTAGGCCGGGTCGCGAGCAGAACGCTCGGCAAGACGAGAGCGCAGGATTGCGGGCGGAAACCCCGGTAAAGACGAGTGCGTCAGGGCCGCGGGCAGAAACCCCGGCGAGGCGAAAGCGCCGGATTGCGCGCGGAAAGCCCGGCAAGGCGAAAGCGCACAATCGCGGGCAGAAACCCGAGCAAGACGAGTGCGTCAGGGCCGCGGGCAGAAAGCCCGGAATAACGGGAGACTCGGGATCGCGGCCAGGGAACCTGCCAAGAACGAGAGCGTCGCAACGCGGGTAGAGAGCTTGGCGGGTCGGGTGCGTCGGGGTCGCGGGCAGAAGGCTTGCCCCGTGGAGCGAAGAATGTTGCACGCCACTTCTGGCGATGAAATCGTTCCATTGAGTACCGTACTTGTTCGATACATGGCGCGTAGCGGCATGAATTCTCCGAGTCGGCGAAGTGCAACATTCTTCGCTCCACGGCGGAAGGCTTGGCGGGACGGGCGCGTCAGGCCCGCAGGTCCAGGATCTGTCCGGTTCCCTGGGGGAAGCCCGGATCGAAGAGCGGGATCCGTTCCCCCGCGGGTGAGTAGGCCAGGAGTCGTGGGTCGGCGGCGACGTCCTCCGCCTCCCGTGGTCCAACGCGCGGCCCACGGAGGCTTGGGGCCCTGGCGGGGATGAGCGGTAGAGGCTCAGTGCTCAAGGCCGCTTGTTCCGCGCCGTCCCGCAGGCGATCCGCCTCGCTCGGACGCTCACCTCCCAGGCTGGCTCTGACGCCCCAACGCACCGCCGCCGGGGCAGACCGGTCCCAACCCTGAGGGATGCGTTCGTAGACGGCTTCCAGACGAAGGGGGCTCATTTAGGGTCCTGGTTCAGCTTCCAATGGACGAATATACAGTTTCGCGAGCTTTCAGTCCAGTTCAAATCGCCTCGCGCTTGCTGGTTGCGGGGCGCCTGCGCTCCCTGAGTCTGGCCGGGTGGGCCGTTTTCTCGGATCCGTGATCTTGCTGCCGACGGGGTGTATGCGGCGCCTTCGTGACCTTGCCGCCTGCGGGGCATGCGGCCCTCGAGCTTGGTCGGACGGGCCGATTGCCCGGATCCGTGACCTTGCCGCCTGCGGGGTGCATGCGGTCCTCGAGCTTGGTCGGACGGGCCGTTTGCCCGGGTCCGTGACCTTGCCGCCTGCGGGGTGCATGCGGTCCTCGAGCTTGGTCGGACGGGCCGTTTGCCCGGGTCCGTGACCTTGCCG
>JANTFM010000202.1 GCA_024763475.1 Acidobacteriota bacterium
GCTCGCTGCGCGACTGTCACTCGAAGACCATGAAGGGCCCCTGGACTGGGATACGGTTCGGCGCTCCCTCGGCCAGGTTGAAAGCAAGCCGGTTTCTTCCATCAGCCAGGAGCCCTCGCGAGATTTGCCAGGATCGATCCACGACGGATTGCCGTCCCTGATCCAGCAGGCAGAGAAAGCCTGGTTGGAACGAGCCCTTGCCAGGTATCCATCACTGACCCGGAGCCAGCTGGCTGAGCGGCTCAAGATCAGTGCGCCGAGTCTCTACAAGAAACTCAAGCAGTATTCACTCGGCGGCAGGGAGTAGAGCTACTTTTCCATACCTACGGCGATGCGGTCTGCTTTTTCGATACGGCCGGCTGTTCGGAGCATCGATTCGTAGTTCTTGAGAACAGAAGCAACCAACCGGTGATCGGGCCCGAGCAGTTTCTCGCGAATCGCCAGGGCTCGTTCGAAACACTCTTCAGATTGATCGAAAGAGCGTTGAAGACCGCGGAGCTTGCCGAGAGTATTCCAGCTTCCGGCCACCGTATTGTGCTCGTCTCCGAGTTTCTCCCGCCGGATAGCCAGGGCGCGCTCAAGAAAGGGTGATGCCTGCTCGAGCTTCCCTTCCATGATCAGCGTGGAGCCAAGGGTACTCATGGTCATGGCCACATCGAGATGGTTGTCGCCGAGCGCGGCGAGCTGATCTTCAAGGCCGCGCCTGAGCAGCTCTTCGGCTTGTGCGAACTTCTTCTGCCGATAATAGACGGCAGCCAGGTTCGAGAGGCTGTTGCTGGTCATCGGGTGGCCTGGTCCATAAACACGTTTTCGGATCTCGAGTGCCTGGTGGTGAAGCTCTTCCGATTTCTCCAGTTGCCCCAGGGCATAGTGCAGATTCGCTAGGGTGTTGATCGCCTCGGCCACACGGCCATGCTCCTGTCCGTATGCTTTCCGGTAGAGGGCCAGGCCGCGCTCGACCAGTTCGACCGCTTCCGCAGCCCGCCCCTGGAGTCGGCGAAGATCTCCCATCAGCACGAAGTTCTTCGCCACATCCGGGCTGGACTCACCGAGGGCTGCACGGCGGATCTTCGTGGATTGCTCCAGCACTTCGAGCGCTTCGTCGAACCGGCCCTGGGTTCGATAGAGTTCGGCCAGATTGTTGAGAACGTTGGACACCGCTGTGTGCCCATCGCCGAGGGTACTCTTGCGGATATCAAGAGCACGCAGGTACATGGCTTCCGCCTGGTCGAAGCGTTCCGCCAGACGATGGGCGGAAGCGAGGGAATCGAGCGTGCGGGCAACGATGGGGTGGGCTTCTCCATACGCACCCTGGCGAATGGTCAGAGCCCGTTCCAGGTCTACCAGAGCCTTCTCCGGTTTGTTGGCTTCGAGCGCAAGTTCGGCGAGGGCATTCAGACTGTTGGCGGATTCAATGGAGTTCCTGCCGAATCTAAGTTCGCGGATGGCGAGGGCACGCCTTTGCATCTGCACAGCTTCTTCCAAGCGGTGCTGAATGCGTCGCAGGTGGCTCAGTCTCTCGAGTGCCTCCGCCGTTTCTGCACTCTCGGGTCCGTGCAGGTTCTTCATCATTAGCAGGGATTCGGTCAACAGATCCTCTGCAAGATCGAGATTGCCAAGAACGACCTCCACCGCGCCCAGGCGACCGGTCAGTTCGGCGACCGCTGCGGGGTCGCTTTCGAGCGGATCCATCTGTTTGCGCGCGATCTCGAACTGCTCTTTGGATTGTTTGTACAGCCCCAGATTGGAGTAGACGCGGCCGATCGCCAGAAGGAGCGTGGCCCGGGTTCGTGGCTCTTCGCGCAACTCCTCGGAGATTCGCTCAACGCCCCGGTCGAGTAGTTGCCTTGCGGTGGTCTCGCCACCGCCACCGACCAGGGGATCTGGCTCCTCGAAAACACGTTCGAGCAACTTGGTGACCCGCTGGGAGGTATGGGCCTCCTGGGTTGCGCGATCTCTCTCTTGCGCAAGACGGGTGGCCAGGATGGAAAGTCCAATCGCAGCGACCACAAGGGTCAGCGCCGAAAAAGCAACCAGCAGCGCGGGAAACTTGTGCCGTCGTATAAGCATGCGCACCTGGTAGCCGGTGCTCGGTGGGCGAGCGGCGATCGGCTGATTCTCAAGCCAACGCCGTATGTCTTCGAGCAGTGCCTCCGCGCCGCCGTAGCGTCGATTGGGGTCCTTTTCGAGCGCTTTGCCGATGATCGTTTCAAGGTCCCGGTCCGGTCGCGCAGATTCTCCAAGGGAGCAACGCAGGGTGCGGGGATTGTCTTCGATGATGACGCGCGCCAGATCGTAGGGGCGGGAGGGCTCGGTCTCGTAGGGCGAGCGGCCGGCAAGAAGTTCATAGACAAGCAGGCCCAAGGCGTAGACATCTGACCGTACGTCGACCTGGGAGGAGTCGCCCGAAAGCTGCTCGGGGCTCATGTAGGCCAGGGTTCCACAGATCTCGCTTGAATCCTCGAGAACGCTTGACAAGGCCCTGGCCCTAGTGCCATCCACATCGATCATTCGGGAGAGCCCAAAGTCCAGGATCTTGATCCGGGCTGGATGAGCACCGGCACTGTCCGCCTGCTCGCTGGCGGCGGTTACCATCACGTTGGTTGGTTTCAGATCCCGGTGGATCACTCCGCGCTGATGGGCGAAGGCTACCGCACGGGCGACCTCGCAGAACAGCTCCAACCTTTGAACCAGCGTTTCCCGCTGCCGGCCATCCCATGCCCCATGTCGGAGGATCCAATCCTCGAGTGTTTCTCCCTCAACCAGTTCCATCGCGAAGTAGTGCTGCCCTGCGTCACTGCGTCCTGCCGTGTAGATCGATGCGATGCCGGGGTGCTCGAGCCGCGCGAGCGCTTCCGCTTCCCGGCGAAACAAGCGGACCTGGGTGTCGTCCTCTTCGATCTCGCCGCGGATAACTTTCAGGGCTACGCGGCGGTGAGGATCCTCCTGCTCAGCTTCGTAGACAGTTCCCATTCCCCCTTGGCCGAGCCGACTGATGAGTTTGTAAGGGCCGATCCTTCCCGCCGCAAATTTCCGCGGTGATGAATCGGAACTGCCCTGTTTTGGTGGTTGATCTGTCACGGTTTCACACTCCCATCCGCCTCGGTCACGCAGGCCAGAGTACACGAACTACGCCGGTTTCCGGCACTGACAGCTTTGTGGCCGGCAGGGCAAGTATCAGAAATCAGAGAGTTTCTCTGCGAATGGAGAGCGCCGTGGGGACGGGAGTTTTGGCGCTCCTGTGTGCAACTTACTGAAAGAACTAGCTTTGTAATTTATTACCTGTCCCGGCCGCTTCTGGTCCCGCACTTGCAGTGAGTGCACCGAGGCCTCATTCGCAGAAGGCCTACAGCACAGAGCCGACTCGAGTCCGCGAGACCAGCCGGCACATCAGGGTAGAGGGAAGAAACCAAAATGGTGCCTGACATGCCATCTGTGAGTCTTCCTTCAGAGTAGATTCTGGTCGCGCTTACTTGAATTGCGTTCCTATTTAGTTTGTCCGAGTATTTAAGAAGAGGAGAGCCTGATGAAAGCACTGAAAACCGTATTGATCCTGTTGTTGATGGGATCGCTGTCTGTCACCGTCTCGCTGGCGGGCAAGAAAGGTAAGTCGTTCAAGTACTGGGCCGAGGGGGACAAGGCCTACAAGAAGGTCTGGTTCGGGCCGGCTCCCGACTCGATGAAGCGGTTCAACAAAGTCGGCTTCCCCAAGCGCGTCGGCCTGATCTCTGTCTACATATTTGATACAGGCTCTTTCGAGTTCTCTGCGATGGCCAGGACCTATGGCGGTACATACCAAAAAACCTTCGGGTTGAACAAGCGGGGCGCCAACGAGTTCTCCTCTCAATTCGCGAAAAGGGGCGTGCCCGCTCTCAAGAAACAGTTCGCTGAGTTCGGGATGGAACTGGTGACGCCGGTCGAGTTTCTAGAAACCGACGAGCAGAAACGCGCTTACATCGATTTCAAGTTACCTGAAGGCGGATTGCAGAAGTTCACTAAAGCGGTAAGGAAAGTTCTGGACAAGAACCCCCATGCCTCCGGTGCTGCCGATGGATTCAAGATGATTCCTGTGCATCTCTGGACCGACAAGGAGATTCTCAGGGCCCTGGATGAGCTGCGGATTACCCTCGGCCTGGATGGACTGGCTGTCTTGTCTAACTTCACTTCTTCCAATAAGAAGTCCGTGATGTTCTCGGGGGCAGCCCTTGACATCTACGGACCCAACCCGGATCCCGAGCCGGAGAAATACGCCAAGTACTGGACTCCCAGCATCCTCTACAGCCGCGGCACTTTCGGCAAGGGAGTCAAGGGCTTCCCATTTGCCTTTTGGAAAAAGGGAGTTGTGCAGTCGGCGGCATACGAAGGTTACGAAGTGATCATCAACTCCTTGGCGAAAAGGACCCTTGACGAGATGCAGAAGGCCTACGACAAGGGAAAATAGAAATGGTGCCAGGCACCTCTTGCGTTAACGCCGCGAATGCCTGTGGCGAGGAGGGCCCCTGAATCATTCTGTCTGTTCGCATCGACTTCATCTGAAGTCATGCTACGGAATTCGCGGGAGGCAGGTTTGATGCAGTGGAGCCAAGGGGACCGGGTCACACACCGGCACAACCCGGAACTTGGGCCCGGACCTGTGGTTGAGATAGAGGGACGAACTCTCGTGGTCGAGTTCCCCGAGTGCGAGCAGGTTTTGCACATTGCGGCCAGTGCCGATGTGCTGCTCGCACTCGAGCTCAAACCCGGTCTGCGGGTTCGGCTGCGTCGTTGCTTGCAAGAGAGTCGGCGCCTCGAATCTGAAAGCCCCTGCAGGTACCCCTGCCCTGCGGACAGAATCCCCAGTACCCACACGAAGCGGTCAGGAACTGTGGAGCCAGAGGCTGATTCCGATCCCTGCTGTCAAGAGAGTGTTCGTCGCTAGGTTCCAAAGTACATTGGAGCCGAGGGTGGGCACCGGAAGCGGCTGTGAAGAGTCGGTGGCCGCCCACTTGATTCCGGGAACGAGCAGGAGAGTGGGGAGCACAGCGATCAATGCCGGGGGCGGAAGCACTCCGAGGAGAATTGCGCCAACGATCGATACCGGCGTCCCGAGCGCCACCAAGATGTAGATCTTGGCCGCCACAGCTCGCCCCAGCAAGATGACGAGGTTGCGCCGACCTCCAGCGCGGTCGGCTTTCTCATCGGGGAATTCGTTCAGCAGAAGCAGGTTGAATGTCATCAGAAATGCGGGAACCGACGCCGCGATGGAAGCGGCGGAGATGACACCGTCCATGACGAGATCGATGCCGACTACGGGGAGGGCGCCCAGGCCTAGACCTGCGGCGGCCTCCCCAAGGCCGGCGCGAGCCAGCAGGTCGGTATACCCCAGAGTCAGAACCGCTCCGATGATGAGAAACGGAATCATCGGGAGGCCGACGGTGTAGAAAAAGCGGATTCCTACAGCCAGGCCGACGGCGGCGGCGGTGAGACCCAGCGCGCGCGTTGTACGGATGCTCATCGCTCCTGAGGGCAAGGTGCCGCTTCCACCGCTGAACGGGGTTCGTACGGTGTTCGCATCGATCCCGCTTCGCATATCGCTGGCCTCGTTCAGCATGTTCACCGAGGCATGCAGGGCGAGCAGGCCGACCAGCGCCAGCAGCGCCTCGGTCCACGAAAACACGCCGCCCCAGGAACCCGCAGCGGCTCCCGATGCCACCAAAGTGAACGGAAGGACCAGAAACGGCAGGCGGGCAACCCCCGCTATCGCACTTATCTTGATCATGACGCGGTCATCGCAAGCCGACGCCGATCTTGTCCCGTCGGGATCGACAGCGGAGTGTTCCCGCGGCCGTCATGGTCTCTGAACCCGCTGTGCGAAGACCGCAACGAAGAGCCCCCGTCAATAGATACGAACTGAAGCGGGGGCGGGTTCGTAACGCGTTTCACGCCACGGGTCCGCCCCCACGGTAGTGCCTTGGAGATCGCCCAGTTGAGCCGAGCGATTCTGTGAACATGACCCGTCAGAAAGCAGATCAGAACTCCATCGGTCCTTCGCCCGCCGGCACGCATCCCGTTGCACAGACCCGGTCGGCGTAGCACTGGTTGCTGTAGGTCTTTCCGTCGTCGCAAACCACCGGATCCCAGACGTCGAGGCAGGCCATATCCCCGTTCGGGCACTTTGACGAAATCGGAGGCTTCGGCGGTTTCTTCCCGCCCTTGGTCAACTGCATCGGACCGCCATCGGCCGGAATGCATCCCGTCGCGCAGACCCGATCGGCGTAGCACTGGTTGCTGTAGGTCTTCCCGTCATCGCAGACCACGGGATTCCAGACATCAAGGCAAGCAAGGTCCCAGTTCTCGCACAATTCCGGCTTGGGAGGTTTCGGCGGCTTCTTCCCGCCCTTGTCGGCAAAAACACCGCTGCTGGCCCCCACCGCGAGCACGAGCAAAACTGCAAGAAACACAAACAACTGGCTTCTTCTCATCCAATCCTCCTCCTTTGATTTTGAAAATCTCGGCATCTTATTCGCTTCCGAAGTCATCGTGCAAGAGGGACAGAACCGCCCCGGGTTTCCCGGAGACCTCATAGTTTGAGAGAATGGGGTCGCGAGCAGAGCGAGCAGGTATTCACCGGATCGACATGATGAGAAAGAGAGAAGACAACGCAGAGGCGCAGCGGTACGAAGAAAACGATGGGAGGAAACTTCGGTCGTTCCTGGCACTGGAGATTCCGCAGGATGTGCTCAGCACCACGGCTTCGAGTCGCCGGGAACTGGAACGCAGACTTCCGAGGGCGCGGTGGATACCCCGGGAGAATCAGCATCTGACGCTGCGCTTTCTGGGAGAGGTGCCGGAGCAGGAACTGGTCAGGATGGCCCGCGGGTTGAAGGCGACTCTCAAGGATGGCCCTGAGTTGACCGTGTCCCTCGGCGGCGGCGGGTTCTTCCCACAGCCGTCCCGGCCACGCGTCGCATGGATCGGCGGCGAGGCAAGAGGGATCGATGGGGTTCTCAAGGCTGTCGATGAGCGCGCACTGGGCCTTGGGCTCGGTCCCCGGAGCACACCCTGGTCCCTGCACCTGACCCAGGCGCGTTTGAAAAGAGCCTGGCCTCCTCGGGCCGTTCGCAGCTTCCTTGACTGGGCCGAGTCTCTTGACCTGCCGCCGTTCCAGGCTCGAGAGCTTGTCGTTTTCATCAGCGATTTGCGCCCCGGCGGAGCCGTGTATACAGCTCTGGAGAGGATCCAACTGCCGTGAGCAGAGCGGTCTCTGACCGACCGACTCCAGGCCGGACTCTGTGGTAACCCTGTCCTTGCAGGAAAGGAAGCGGGGACGCCGATCCGTCACTCCCGAACTCGATCGAGACCCGCCCGGAGCCCCCGTTGACGAGGTTCATCATGCGCCCCTTGCAAATCGAGAGCTTCTCCGCCACGACGCCGACGTCGTCCTCCTGCAGGTCGAGATAGACATGCTCGAAGGGCTCGTGCAGCTTCCCGAGGACCTCTCGCGGGAGCACGCGGGGCTTCGAGACCGTCAGCTCGAACCCCTCGCGACGCATCGTCTTGAGCAGGATCGAGAGCTGCAGCTCGCCCCGACCGCAGACATCGAAGGCGTCAGCACGATCCGTGGGACGGACCCGCAACACGACGTTCT
>JANTFM010000203.1 GCA_024763475.1 Acidobacteriota bacterium
ACCATACAGGTACACCTCGGCTGTTTGAGCCGACCTGCGGGCACGCCAGCGTACATCTACGCCGTTTCGACTCGAAGCTTCATGCATAATCCGGGCTAGCGTAAGCGGGAGATTCCCCGGCTCTGCCGGGGAGGGACCCTGAGTTTGACTGATCGCTCGAAACGCTACGCTGCCGAGACCCGGTAGTACCAATTGGCCCCGTCAGCCGCAGCGCCCAGATCCACGTACTCCGTGTCCTGCAAGCCCTCCGCGATGACGGTGGGAGAGGCGAAGGTCGGGCTCGCATCCCGCTCGATGCGGTAGGGTCCCTGGGCTCCGGCCCAGATGACATGGACGTCTTCACCGCTGGTGAAGAGGCCAACCTGGATTTCGCGTTGATCCTGGTGACGAGCGTTGACCGCGCCGTCGTCGATCGTACTCTCCCTTCCGTCGATGCCACCGTTGCTGTTGATGGTGTCGCGTGAGTCAAGGAGATAGGTGCGAAAATAGCCCGGAAGGTCTGGGTCGTGGGCGGGATCTGCCGAGATCGGATAGAGAATGTGGCGGGCAGACCAGGCGTCGAGTGCGCAGGGATCGAAACCGGCGACGATCATGTTCCGCCGGGTCGTCGTGTCCGGTGGGTAGCCGCAGAGGCTCGCATGGGCGACCCAGATGTGATCGAGGATGTTCAGCACCGGTGGCCGTGTGAGCGTGAAGAACTCACCCATGATCGTACCCGCATGGAAGGGGTCGTGATGGGGCAACGGCTCGTTGGCGGTCGTGATGATGCCGTAGATGTGTTTCAGGCAGCCTGTAACGTTGAGGTCCTTGTGGTCCTTCATCGTTGGGATGTTGAACCACTTCAGGCTCTGGCTGTCGTGCTCCGTTCCGGTCCAGATCCCCTCCTTGAACTCGACTCTCGTCCCATTCGGCGTAAAGAAGCAGGGGTAGGACACGTTGGAGAGGGTTCGATAGCCCTCCGTATCATGATCGTCATTGGCGATGAAGGTCGTGCGAATCCCGTCGAGCAGGCGGCTTCCGACCCTCGGGTCCTGGAAGAGTTCATCGACCATCCACTCGAAGCTGTGCCCGTCATTCTCCGCATTCGCGTGGACTTCGCGGGTTCCGCCGTCACAGCCGGAGGTGGTATCACAATTCAGTGAGCCCCGGCCTTGACCGTTCTCGAAGATGACGACTTCTCCATTGAAACCATCGGGATGATCGAGAATCCGCCGGACAAGCCCTCGGACGACATCCGAATTGGTGCTTCCGCGGTACTTCCACTGCGCATTGACCTTGATCAGGACCGTATCGGTAGTGCCGATCAATCCCTGGGGCGAGCAGAGTGGATGCGTGCTGCTACCCTGGTAAAAGTGCTTGGACTCGGCGGCCATCGCGAAGAGCAAGGACTCAATGGCGGGGTGCCGGTTCGTCAGGGAGAAGTCCGGAGCCGGTACATGGTGCACGCGGAAGAGGTGCGGTCGAAGCTCTCCAGCGCCCCGGCTGACTCGCTGAGTGGCCAGCGCCGCGGTCCCGACGCCGAGCGCCTTGAGGAATGTCCTGCGGTCCGTCGAATCAAGCATGCTCCACCTTTCGTCGGTCGTTGACCGGCGCATTCGTGCGCCCGGCGACCCTGTCACGCCCCTCAGAGTGAAGATAGCCGCCCATCTTTGTTCTTGCATATACGATGAGTTGTCCTCGATTTCATCCAATTGTCTTCTCGCATGTGTCGTGCCGTATGGCTCAAGACTCGCGTGGTGTAGACTTCTTGGGCAGGAAAGCACCGCAGTTCATCGTTTTTCACGCCATGGGGGATACACGTGCGGAACAGGTGCGAGGAGACCGCAGGATTCTGGAAATACGCGTTGGAGCACTCGCTGCTCAGCGCGGACGAAATCATGGCCTTGCAGGGATCTTGCCGATCGGGGGGTGTTCTGCTCGGCCAACAACTGCTCAAGGATCGCATTCTGACGGTTGCTCAGATCATGAAAGTTCTCGATCTGCAGGCGATCGAGCCGGAGATCAAGATCGGAGAGCTCGCGATTCGAGAGGGAATGCTCGACCAAGCGCAACTCGAGGCCGCGTTGGCCAAGCAGAAGTCCTCGACGCCTCACCCGGCCGAGTTGATCCTCAAGGAAGGGGCGCTGCGTCGGGAGGATCTCCTCGAGGCCCTCATCGGGTACATCAAGCGCCTCGAGGCCGACTAGCAAGGCACTGTCCGGCCTGGCTATTCCCGGTTTGGAATCCGCACCGCCTCGGCCGCATTTTCTTTCCTGCACGGGATTACTGGCGCGTAAAGACCGCCCGGGCTAGGCCTTCACGGCTCCTGCGCTCGCCAAGACGCGCGACGAGAGGATGGCCCTTCCGACCGCGGCCAGCGGTAGGATCTGCTCGACGCCGCCTGCCTTAATGGCCTCCTTCGGCATGCCAAAGACCACGCAGCTCTTCTCGTCCTGCGCAATGGTATGTGCGCCAGCGTTGCGCATGGTCGCGAGCCCGGCGGCACCATCAGCGCCCATGCCGGTCAGGATGACGCCGATCGCATTCCCGCCGGCACACTTGGCCACGCTGTCGAAGAGCGGATCGACCGCAGGCCTCTGGTGGTGTACCTGAGCCTCCTGGTTCAGCGAAATAAAGTAACGGGCTCCGTTGCGTCTCATGACCATGTGGTAGTTTCCCGGGGCGATCAAGGCCAAGCCGGGAACAATATCGTCTCCCTCCTTGGCTTCTCGCACGTCCATGGCGCAGAGTTCATTCAACCGCTGAGCGAAAGAGTTAGTAAAACCCGCCGGCATGTGCTGCGCAATGACCGTGCCCGGCGCATCGCGAGGCATCTCCCGGAGCACGGTCTCGACGGCTACGGTACCGCCGGTGCTCGCCCCGATCGCGAGAATCTTGTGCGAGGTCTCGATGCCCAGGTCACGTGGTGCATCCGTCGCGGTCGGCGCTGCCCGCGGCTGGAGCTTGGCCACCGCAGCGGCGCGGATCGCCTGTACCAGAACATTCTGGACGTCCGGGACCGAGAACTGGGTCCCCGGTTTCGGGACGACGGAGACGGCTCCCATCGCCAGGGCCCGCATCGCCATCTCGCTGTTTTTCGGCGTCAGCGAGGAGACCATGATCGTTGGGATGGGATGAAAGCGCATCAGCTTGCTGAGGAAAGTCAGCCCGTCCATCCGCGGCATCTCGATGTCGAGTGTGAGCACATCCGGCTCGAGCGCGGCGATTCGTTCACGGGCGACGAAAGGGTCGACCGCCGTTCCCACGACTTCGATATCGGGGTACTCGTCCAGCGTGCGCGACAGTGTCTTCCTCACCACCGCAGAGTCATCGACGATCAGGACCTTGATCATGCTAGAACTCCTGTAGTACGGCTTCTTCTTCCTCGTCAAACGGAATGAGACCCGACGGCGATGCCGTCGCAGAGGCTGCCGGAGCCTTTGCAGCGGGAGCGACGACGGCTGCTTTGGCAACCGGGGGAGCGGGCGCATACGAGAGCTGCTGTGCCATTCCTGAGATTCCCGTCTCTCCGCTGAGCTCGAAGCGGGCGATCAGGGTCCGCATTTCGGCTGCCTGGGACGACAGCTCGCTGGCGGCGCTCGCGCTTTCTTCCGAATTCGCCGCGTTGCGCTGGATCACCTGGTTGATCTGGTCCATCACCTTGTGAAGGTCCGCAACTCGCATGTCCTGTTGCTCGGAGCCGGCGGCGATTTCCTCCATCACGGTGGACACGTTGCCGGCCTTGCCGCTGATCTCGTGGAGCTTCTCGAGAACCTCGCCATTGAGTGCCACCCCTTCCTCGGAGTTGCGGACCGACTCATCGATCAGGTTGGCGGTATCTCGGGCTGCTTCAGCACTGCGCATCGCGAGGTTTCTAACCTCTTCCGCGACGACCGCGAAGCCCTTGCCAGCCTCTCCCGCCCGTGCGGCTTCGACGGCTGCGTTGAGGGCGAGGAGGTTGGTCTGGAAGGCGATCTCATCGATGGTCTTGACGATCTTGGCCGTGGAGTCCGCCGAGGCCTTGATCTTGTTCACGGCCTCTGTCAGGCGGCCCATCGCATCGAGACCCGAATCGGCGGAGCTGCGCGTATGGTCTGCGAGTGCCTGGGCCTCCTTCGCGTTGATCGCGTTTTGTTTCGTCATCGAGGCGATCTCGCTCAGTCCGCCGGCAGATTCCTGGGAGGCTTCTGCCTGGGAGTTGGCGCCCTCCGCGATCTCATGGGTGGCCGACGAGATCTCGGCCGAGGCTGCAGCGACCTGCTCGGCAGAGGCCGAGAGCTGGCTCATCGATTGGTCGAGGCCATTCATCATGCCGTTGAACGCTCTCGAGATGCGCTCGTGCTCGCTTGAGAACGTGCCGGTGACGCGAGCGCTCAGATCGCCTGATTCCACCTGCTGCAACACGGAGTCCATGGCGTTGAGGAATGACAGCGCATCGTCTTTTTCTGCCGCGACTTCCGCGGCCATCGCCTGCATCTTCTCCCTGCGGGAGGCCACCAGGGCATCGAGCACCAGGGCGGTATCCACTTGAGTCAAGCGCCCGAATGCCTCACGGAATGCGATCATCTCCGAGCTGCTGGCTCCTGCCGACTTCACCGCGGAGACCGACACACGGCGGATGATCTCGTACATCGCCACGAAGAGATTCGAATCGAGATCGATATCATCGTGAACGCAGCCCACCTTCTTGCGATAGGCGAGGTAAGCATCATCGATCTTCCCTTCGCACATCGAGGCGAGGTAGCGTGTGATCAGGGGGCGCTGCCTCTCGATCGAACTGTGTGTGGTGACCATCGTCCACGCCTCGGGAGACGACTTGATATGCTCGTAGAACTCGTCGACCAGGGTATCGACCGATGCCATGAGGACCTCTTTCCACTGCGCCACGACGCCAAGGTCCGTCTTGCTCAGACCTTGGAAACGAAGCAGTTCCGCCATTCTGGGATCGCTGACGGAGATCTGCCCTTGCTGGTGAGAGGTTGATGATAAATGTGCCTTCTTGCTTCCGAACCAACCCATTGTTCTGATCTCCTGTGCTAGCCCTGAGAACTCGAGTTCAACATTATCTCGGTCGCATGATCCATGGCGAGGGATGCATCGATGTTGAGGAGGAGCTTGACTTTTTCTTCGACTCGGCCGATCCCGAGCAGAAGCTCCGTGTTCACGGATTGTCCCAGTTCTGGAACCTCTTCGATGGCTTCGGCAACGATATCGAGGACCTCAGAGACGCGATCGACGATGACGCCCTTGAGGGCGGTGGTTTCGCGGACGATGATGATGCAGGTTTCACGCGTGTCTTCGACCATCTCCAGGCCCAGTTTCCGTCTGAGATTCAAGACGGGGATGACGCGTCCGCGGAGGTTGATTACGCCACATACGAAATCAGGAACCGCGGGCAACGGCGTGATCGGCATGACGCCGATGATCTCGTTGACTCTTTCGATCTCGATGCCGTACTCCTCGTTACCGAGAAAGAAGGTTAAGAACTTGCGGTGCCGCTGTTCCAGGTTCTGCGCATCCTGAAGATCGGTGTTTGCCGATGTGCTCATGCTCCGTTGCTCCTCACGCGCTGATGCCTTCGGGTTGCGCCTGTGCAGCCGCAAGGGTGCGGGCGCGGGACGAGAGCTCTCGAAGATCCAGGATCAAGCCCACCTGGCCGTCTCCCAGGATGGCGCCTCCCGAGATGCCCTGGGTTTTTCCGAGGGCATCCCCCAGTGACTTGACGACGATCTGCTGTTGGCCGAGCAACTCATCGACCAGCAGGCCGAAGTGGGAGTCCTGGTCAGAGATCTCGACCAGGAGAGCCTTGGTGGGATCCTCGACAGCGTTCTCGATCTCGAACAGGCGCGATAGCCTGAACATGGGCAGCATGGCCTCGTGTGTGACGACCATCTCGCCCCGTCCCACGATGGTGTTCAGCTCCTTCTCGGTGGGCTGAATGCTGCGCACGATGCTAGCTGTCGGAATGATATAGCGGTGAGATCCGACGCGGACCAGCATGCCGTCCGTGATCGCGAGGGTGATGGGCAGGTGGATCGCTACCTTCGTACCCTTTCCCAGTGTCGATTCGATCGTGATTCGTCCATGCAGGGACTCGACGTTCTTGCGCACGACATCCATGCCGACGCCACGGCCCGAGACGTCGGTTACTTTGGCGGCGGTCGAGAACCCGGGTTCGAAGAGGAGGTTGAAGACGTCGCTGTCGGACATGCCGCGGTCGGACTCGATCAGGCCTTTGTTGATGGCCTTCTCGACGATGATGTCGCGGTCGATTCCCCTTCCGTCGTCCTCCATGGTGACCACGATGTAGCCACTCTGGTGTCCCGCGCTCAGGTGGACCGTGCCGATCTCGGTCTTTCCCGCCTCAAGCCTCTGATCAGGGGTCTCGATGCCATGGTCGAGAGAGTTTCTCAGCATATGCACCAGCGGATCGCCGAGGGCATCAACCATGTTGCGATCGATCTCCGTGTCCTCGCCGTCGAGAACGAGCTGGACCTTCTTGCCGACCTTCTGCGTCAGGTCGCGAACGAGGCGGTTCATGCGTTTGAACGTCGCCTTGATCGGCACCATGCGCAGGGACATGCTCAGGCCCTGGAGATCCCTCACGATCTTCGAGAGATGGGTGGTCTTCTGCGTCAGTTGCGGAGCGTCGGAGAGAGCCAGTGTCTCGTCCTGCGCAAGGATCGCCTGGGCAATGACCAGTTCGCCGACCATGTCCACCAGATGATCGAGACGTCCCGTCTGGACGCGTACCGTCTGCTCTACGGTCGTCTTCTTCAGCTTGGCACTCGGACTTGCCTTGAGGACGGATCCTGGTGTCGCGGCGACAGCCGTTGGCGGCGTTGACGCCGTGGGTTGTGGCATGGGCTGTTTCGTGGGCTGGGATGGACTGGGGTCGCCTGATCCGGCACTGGCTGCCGTCGCCTGCGCCGGGGCCTGTGCCGGGGCTTCGCTCTCGTCGGCGGGTAGTTCGAGAAAGAGTTTATCGTAGCCGTCTGGCTTGGCTGGATTCCCGCCCGCGAGCAGCTCCTCCACGCAGACAAGGAGTTCCTTGAGCATGTCGATAGAGCGGAGAGAGAGCTCGGCCTCGGTCTTGCCGTAGGGGATCTGTCCCTCCCTGACATCACTGAGCAGAGTTTCTGCACGATGAGCGAGGCGGGACATCGCGTCGATCCCGACGAAGGCGGCGGAACCCTTGACCGTGTGGAAGGCCCGGAAGACGTCCTTTATGGGCTCGGGGTCGTCTCGATTCGACTCGAGTTCGAGGAGCGCTGCTTCGGCGGACTCGACGATCTCGCGGTGTTCCGAGATGAACTCGGCAAGCATCTCGAGGTCGGGGTCGTCCGGCAGCAGCCGATAGGGCACGCCTTCAGGCGCTGATGCGCTGGCGGCCTCTGCTGCGGGTGCCGCGGCTGGCACCGCCTGCGGGGACCCCGCGTCTTCCGCGAGTTGTTTGAGCTCGTGCATCAGCTTGTCGTAGTCGGCGGGCTTGCTCGAGCTCTCCCCGCCCAGCACATCCTCCAGGCCCG
The DNA here is from genome assembly GCA_024763475.1 of Acidobacteriota bacterium. GTDB lineage: Bacteria > Acidobacteriota > Polarisedimenticolia > J045 > J045 > JANTFM01. The sequence continues at coordinate 7,509 of JANTFM010000203.1, forward strand.
AGATCAGCAGCTTCAACAGATCGATCGAGCGCAGCGACAGGTTGGCCTCGGGTGCACCGTAGTTGAGCTTTCCGTCCCGGACCATA
>JANTFM010000204.1 GCA_024763475.1 Acidobacteriota bacterium
AGTTCTCGCATCCCATTTCCGGGCCGAAGATGGCCCGGAAATGGGATGCGAGAACTGGGTACGTATTCTTGCGCGAACCCCTACGGAAAGGCCTGCTCGGGGCGTGGAACGACGCTACTCGCCGCTGAGCGCGCTCTGCATCTCCTCGAGTGACGCGGCGGCAGTGGACTGGATGCCCTCCATGCGCAGCCGCAGTTCGTCGCGGTTCGTCGCCCTGGCAAGGGCCTCCTCGCGGGAGATCAGCGACGATGTGAAGAGGTCGTAGAGCGACTGGTCGAAAGTCTGCATGCCGTACTGTGAGGTTCCCTGGGAGATGGCATCCCGGATCAGCTTCGTCTTGTCCTTGTTTTCCACGCATTCCCGGATGTAGGGGGTCGCTCGCAGGACCTCGACTGCCGGCACGCGACCCGTGTTGTCGAGCGAGGGCACGAGACGCATCGAGATGCAGGCACGGAGGACCGCCGCAAGTTGCAGGCGCACCTGCTTCTGGTGGTGAGGCGGGAAGACCGCGATGATTCGGTTGATCGTTTCGGTCGCATCCAGCGTGTGAAGAGTCGAGAGAACGAGGTGTCCGGTCTCGGCGGCCGTCAACGCGGTCTCGATCGTCTCGTAGTCGCGCATCTCACCCACAAGAATGACATCCGGATCCTGCCGCAGCGCCGAACGCAGCGCCTCCGCGAAGGTGCTCGTATCCACCTCGACTTCACGCTGGTTGATCAACGACTTCTTGTCCCGGTGGAGGTACTCGATCGGGTCTTCGATCGTCATGATGTGTTCGCAGCGCGTCGCGTTGATGTGGTCGATCATGGCCGCAAGGGTCGTCGACTTTCCCGAACCAGTGGAACCGGTAACCAATACGAGGCCACGACTTTCCATGGCGATGTCCTGGATGACGGGCGGCAGCATCAGCTCTTTGACGGTGGCGACCCGCACGGGAATCATCCGCAGCACGAGACCGACAGCACCTCGCTGCTGGAACACGTTGACACGGAATCGCCCGAGGCCGGGGACGGAGTACGCCAAGTCGATTTCGAAGTTTTCCTTGAATTTCTGCTTCTGACGGGCACTCATGATCGAGAACGCCATGGCGATGGTGTCCTCCTGCATCATGCGCGGATGCTCCGTCATGGCGAGCAGATTCCCATCCACGCGAACCACGGGGTAGGAACCGACCTTCAGGTGCAGGTCGGAGGCCTTCTTGTCGGTGGCGGACTTGAGCAAGTCGTTGATATGCACGCATTCTCTCCGGGACCACTTGGCCCTTTCCTCTGGGCAATGTAGGCTTCGCTCGGGCTGGCGGGCAAGCCGGCCCCGGGCACGAGGGGGTCGGATGATGCCGGCGTGGGTCTTGTTGGTCACGAGCAGCACTCTTGAAGTGCCGAAACTGGAGAGCGAAGTGCGCATCTCGGGCTTTTCACCGCGCACGGCACCGGATCTGGCCCGGATGCGAGTCCTTCTCGCACAGGGAGAGGACCCGGCAGCCGCCGTCGTGGACCTGGTGAGCACGGGCGAAGAGGGCCTCCGGGCAGTGGAAGAACTCGCGACGATGACCCGCGTGGTCGCGATCGCACCCAGTGGTCTGCCAGACATGGGGATTCGGGCGGAACGCTTCGGAGCGACGGTCGTCGCCGACAACGAGGCCGACGACTTTCTCCAGGTCCTGCTCCCACGGGCGGATTGACGCGAAGGAGACGAACCCGGTCGATCCCGAACACGGGGCTCGGTCGCACAGTTCGCCGGCCAAGGGCGCCCCTGGCGGTGTTGGATCTCCTTCGCGCACTCCCCTATACGGTTGTCGGCCCGCCTTGCCCGGCTCCCCGATCGCTCGCGAAGAATGCTTGGCGGACTTCCATGCGGAGATACTGGCGAAGGTTATCGGACAGTTTCGAACATCTTTCTCACGCTTTCCTTGCATGCGCTGCGCCGCGACAGTACTTCCTAACTCCATGAGAGATCACTTGCCAGCCTGCGCCCGCGGGACGTACTTGCGTTGCGTCTTCCTGTCATTCGTCCTGGCTTCGCTTAGCTGCGGCAGCGTCCTTGCTGCCGACAGGATCCATCACGGCCCGAGAAACTCAGCGGACGGAGACCCGTTGCGGGAACCCGCCGCCATCGCAAGAACATCTCGCGCCGAGACGAGGCCTTCCTCGACATTTGCCTCCGAGGTCTTTCCGGCACCTGCGTCGAGCACCGAAGAGGCCCGACAGCAGCTCGAGACGATGTATACCAGCGAGACGCTACTCCTCTTCGAGGGGGCCCGCTTCGATCCGCTCCTCCATGGCGAGCCCGACCTCTCGGACTTCGTGCCACCCCAGCCTGGAGCGGATAGCCTTCCCGCCGCGCAGCCCCGCCTCGCCATCGTGCAGTTCCACCAGGCTCCGGGGGCTGCCGAGAGAGCGCTACTCCTCGCCAGGGGAGCTCAACCCCTCTTTTACATACCCCATCGCGCCTACCTTGTGCGCGCGGATGCCCAGGTCCTGGCGCAGCTCTCGGGAGACGATTCCGTTCGCTGGGTCGGCCGTTATCGCCCGGGATATAAGCTGGACAATGCACTGGGACGACTGGCAGCGGGGCTGATTCCCGCCAAGCGCCTCCCCGGCGAGGCCCACGAGACCATGGCGCTGGACCTGCTGATCGTTCCCCAGACGGAGCTCAGCACCGTGGTCGAAAGCCTTCGCCTGGCGGTCCCGGATGCGGAGGTCGTCGCAGAAGAGGAATCCGCTCCGCTGGCGGTCGTCACGCTCTTTCTCCCGATGGCACACCTGAAGGCCGACCTGGCCCGGCTGGCGGCCGTCGAGGATGTCATCGCCGTGGAAGGCCACGGCGACGTGGACCTGCACAACGATGACGCGGTGTGGATCGGACAGTCCTACGACATTTTCGCTCGGCAGAACTACCCGCAGTCGGCAACGATCTGGAAGCACGGGCTGCTGGGAGAAGGTGAGATCATCGGTATCGCAGACTCGGGAGCGGATCCCGACACCTGCTGGCTCGAGGACGCCATGGGTCTCCCTCCCGTCTCCTCGGTTCCCGCCATCGGCAGCAATCGCGGCCCCATTCCCGTGGACACGACCCGCCGGAAGATCATCGCTTACAATCTCCTCGGTTCCCATCAGGCGATGGCCACCGCGTACGACGTCCGCAGTGGCGATCCCCACGGAACCTGGGTCGCTATCGCCGCGGCCGGAGACAACCCGGATCATCCCGCGGACGAGTCGGACCCGGTCGGCAATCACCATGACGCCTCCGACGGCATGGCCCCAGCAGCCAAGCTGGTTATCGAGGATCTGGGAGACGACAACGGGGAACTCGTGGGGCTGAGCCGGCCGATTCCTCGCATGCTCGATCAGATCTTCGAGCAGATGCGCGATGCGGGTGTTCGCATCTCGACCAATTCCTGGGGCATCGAAGGCAACCAGTACGATCTCTTCTCCTTCTTCGCGGATCGCATGAGCTTTAACCACCCGGATTTCCTGATGCTCTTCAGTGTGGGCAACAGCGGACCCTATCCGGGCTCCCTCGCCTCGCCGGCCACCGCAAAGAACGTCCTGGCGGTTGGCGCTTCGGAGGCACGGATTCAACCGTCCGAGGGCCTGGATCCGGAGAACCTCGGCCTCTTCTCCGGCCGCGGGCCGACCTCCGATGGCCGCATCAAGCCGGACCTCGTGATTTCCGGCAGCCGTCTCATCACGGGCAACTCGGACCTCGGCGAGACGGGACGCACCTGCGACACGACGGAGGTCAGCGGAACCTCCTTCGCGGCGCCCCTTGCTGCGGGTTTTGCGGCCCTTGCCCGGGAGTACTATCGAAAAGGCTTCTACCCGACCGGAAGCGCCCGCAGCGAGGATGCTTTCATCCCCTCGGCCGCGCTCTTGCGAGCCACGCTCATCGCCGGCGCACGCAATATGACGGGGCATGGTGGGCCCGACTATTCACCCTGCAACCTCGACACTTGCGATGTCCAGGTGGGACTCTGCCGCAACGAGTTCCTTGCCTGTGAGGAGGATGCGGACTGCAGCCGTTGCGATGGCAACCTGAACCTGCGTTGCTCGGATGCCCGTGACTGCGACCTGACCCTGCTCCAGGACGACACACCCGCCCTCGACCAGGGCTGGGGACGCCTGCACCTCGACAACGCGCTCTACTTCGACGGAGATACCCGGGGCCTCGCACTCTGGGATCTCCCCCGGGAAGCCGGGATCGGCACCGGCGAGACATGGGCTGCGGAGTTCTATGTGGACTCCACGAACGAAGATCTGGAGCTCGTGTTGACCTGGCCGGATCCGCCGGCCCTTGTCGCCAGCCCGACCTACATGGTCAACGATCTGGATCTGCGTGTCATCGCCCCCGACGGTACCGTCTACTGGGGCAACGCCTGGCCCGCGCGGGACCGCAACCCGTTCATCGTCGAGTACACGGCCGCCAACCTGCGCCCGAACGCGGACATCGACACGATCGAGATGGTCCGGCTCCAGGGCTTCACGCTCACGACGGGCATCTGGCGCGTCGAGGTCTACGGAGACAGCGTGCCCGGCTCACCCCTGGTCGACGGGGGCGCACGGCAGGATTTTGCGGTTGTGGCCGTAGGTCCCGTCTCCACTCGTGGCGGCACCGTGCGCCTGGACGCGTCGAGCTACTCCTGCGCCGGCGAGGTCACCGTCGAAGTGCTCGACTCGAATGCCGTCGGCCCGTTGAGCGTAAGCTTGTCCACCGGATCCGGAGACAGCGAAACCCTGCTGCTAGACGAACTCGGCGGCGGTCGCTTCACGGGCAGCCTCCCCCTCGCCTCCGGACAGGTGATCGTTACGGGGAACGGCTCACTCGAAGTCACAGACTCGGAAACGATCGAGCTTTCCTATGCCGATAGCGATCCCGTCATCACGTCGCACGCCAGCGCAACGGTGGATTGCGAGGGGACTCTCGAGATCGGCCCCGTCGAGATCAGCGGTGGTTGTGATGACGACGCGTTCCTCGACGACGGCGAGTCGGTGGATCTCCAACTGAGCCTCGTCAACTCGGGAGTCACTCCGCTCAGCGGCGTGAGCGCGACGCTGCACACCCATGACGGCGATCTGTTCGTGGAGGTTGCGGAGAGTAATTTTGGCTCGATCCCCCCGGGAGCCTCGGCCACGTCGCTGACACCCTTCCGGATCTCCTTGCGCGAAGGCGCCGAGGCGCGGCAACTTCGAACCCTGGACGTGGAGATCCGGGCCGAGGGATCGCTGGCCACGATGACCCTGAAGCTCCCACTGACGACAGAAACCGACGAGGTGCGGACCGAGGACACTTGGAGCGAGGACTTCACGAGCGCGCCGCTCGAGTGCCACGATGGATCCACCGCCGCGCCCACCGATTCCTGGTACTTCTTCGACCTGAACGAGGACTGCGCCACATCGGAGGACACCTGGGAAGCTGGCTTCTGCTTCGGCAACCCCATGGCCATGATGCCCTCGTGCAACGGGACTTGGCTGAGTACTGCCCAGGAGAAGCACCATCGCCTCGTCTCGCCCCATATCGTCACGGGCTCGACGGGCTCGACCACTATCCTGAAGACCCTTCGCTTCACGGAGACCTACCATCTCCTGATCAACGAGGATGGAAAGCTCTGCGACCGTACGGTCGTGGAATTGTTCACCAACCGGGACGGCCGGCTCCTGCCGAGCACCTACTACCGTGACCGCTCTGCCGATGCGACGGAAGAGATCGCCACACTCGACCTCACGAGTCTCGCGGAGTTCTCCCTTCCCCCGACCCCGGACGGCACCGAGGTCCAACTCATCTTTCACGTCGCTTCCAACGACAAGGCGACGGGGGCGAACTCCTGCGTCGGCTCAACCGGAGACGAATACCGCTGGCGCGTGGATGATATCGAACTGGATTACGAGAACATCGAGCTCATCGACGACCAGCAGGTCTGCTCTCCGGGATGCAGCTCGCCGGCACCGCCCGAGGCTGTCACCGCCACTCTCCTGGGGGACTCTGCGGTCTTGATCGGCTGGGACCCGTCCGCGACGGCAAACCACTACGACGTCTATCGCTCCGATGGCATCGACACGGTGTTCGTGGCGCGCGTCATGGCCCCCGAGAGCGCATGGGTCGACACACCGGGCGATAGCGGACCCTGGACCTACTCGGTCGAAGCGGTCGATGCCAGCGGCCTTTGCGCCTCGACCCGGGGTGAGGCGGATCCCTGGCAGGACACCCTCGCGTGCTCGACGCCTCCGGCCACCCCCGCAGGGTTCTCCGCCACGGACGATGCCGCGTCCACCTGCCAACTGAGCCTCACCTGGCAGGCCGTGACGCCTCCCTGCGGATCGACGATCAGCTACCGACTCTACCGTTCGCAAGATCCAGACTTCGATCCGGATCCCTCGACCCTGCTCGCAGAGACCAGCACGACGAGCTACCTCGACATGGAACTCAGCAGTGGATGGGACGACGACGGCGAACCCAGCGGAGAGACCTGGACCTACGAACTTCGTGCCGTGGAGTCGATGACCGGAGAAGAGGGCGCGGGTTCCCGACTCACCCAGCGGGCCGGTGGACCCAGGCAGTCCGGAATCTGGATCGATGATGGTGGCGACAACAAACTGCCGAAGATGGCATCGCTCACCCTGATGGATGAACTCGATGCGGGCGCCGGTTGGTCACGCTCGCCTTTTGCGCTGCATCACGGCGGAGCATGGTCCTACTGGTCGGACGACCAGGCCTCCGGCGACGGCCGCTACGAGGCCCTGTCCTGCGTGGCCCTCGTATCCCCCGGAATCGAACTCGAAGCCGCCGCCAGTCCCACGCTGAAGCTCTTCGTGAACTACGATCTCGAATACACTTGGGATGGCGTCGTGGTGGAGGTTGCGGGGGACGACGGAGTCTACGTCCCGGTCGACCCGCTCAGTGGATATCCTGGCAGCTTCGCCTCGACGGTCGCACCTCCCTGCCAGGGCGCCGATACCGGCAGCGGAGACTGGATCAACGGCTGCGACTATCCCCCGAGCCAAGGAGCTATCACCGGACCTGAACTCGACGGAATCTCCGGCTGGGAAGAGTACAGTTTCGACTTGGCGGCTTGGGATGGCGAGACGATCACTTTCCGCACGATGCTCTCGACGGACTGCGGAACAGACGGCGGCGTCGTGATCGACGACATCTCGGTCGATGGCGCCCGGCTGCCGACCTCCTGTAACGCGGGCAGCTGCCTGCCCGCGCCTTCGTTCGCCGGACTGATCGCCGCGAACGATCTGGACCCGTCGATAAGCACGGGGATCGAGCTCAGCTGGGGCGAGGTCCCCGACTGGGGCGGCGGGGGCACCGGCAGCTTCGAGATCTTCCGGAACGGGAAGCATCTGGCGAGCGCAGCGTCCTCCTCGCGCAGCTATCTCGACGACAGTGTAGAGGCGAACCAAGAGGTGCTCTACCAGGTCGTCGCGCGCTCCGGGTCGGGCTGTGAGCTGCCCTCCGAGAACGCGGCGGCGATTCGCGCGATGGACTGCGGTGAGCTGGCACCGCAGAGCCAGGCAGAGGCCCGTCTGAGTCTCTTGCGGGCCTTGTCTGGACAAACCGTGATCCTCCGAACGAACCGGGTT
>JANTFM010000205.1 GCA_024763475.1 Acidobacteriota bacterium
TCCGGTGGGCGTGCGGCCTCCGGTGGGCGTGCGGGTGGACGCGGCGCGCCTTGCCATGGATGATCCGGCAGCGTGGCCTGCCGCAGATGGGATGGATCGGCGACCTGAGCGGACAGGTTGTTCTTGATCGAGCCCTTGGCAGCTTGACACGCCTTGCTGATGGCACCTAGCCTTCTCGCCCGCATCGCCTGGAGCCCGGAGCTCGGTCTCGGCGCCCTGGTGCGGGACTCGCGGCTCAGCTGGTTCGACGCGGCCGGGCAGGATGTGGGCGATCCCCTGTCGCTTCATCCTGAAGGGCACCTGGAGCAGATCACGCCCGCCGTGGGCCGGATCCCCGGGGGCTTCGTGGTGGGCGGTGGGTCCGTCACGTGGGATGCCCCCGACTTCGTCCCCCCGTTGCGTGTGGCCTATCTGTCCGGCGGCGAGACGCGCGTCCCCTGGGTCACCGTGGACCAGCAGACCGAGGCCTATGAGGTGCCCGAGCTGGGCCGGGACGCCTCCGGCCAGGTCCGCCTGATGGCCGCCTCGCGGTGGGACGGCTACGGCGCCCTGTGGCGCCTGGACGATGGCGCCCTCACCCGCATCATGGACTTGCCAGGAGACATGCCGTACACGGGGTTTCCGCCCCAGATGAGCGTCGCCGACTACCAGGGCCACGCGGTCATCGCGCAGGCGAGCTACGACGACGACCTGTGGCTCGCACGGGACGACGGCGTGGCAGTGAATCTCGGTATGGGCGCGGCCCTGGGCGCGTTGGTGGTTCTGGACGACGGCCTCGCCCTGGTCACGCAGAGCCCCCAAGGGGACATCGCCCTGCACCGCCTGGCAGACGACGTGTTCGGGCAGGTCGAAGACACCCACGTCTTTGTGCAGCGCTCCCCGGCCCGCTCGTGGACCATCCGCACCTGCGCCACGCCTCGGGGCATCGGCATCCTCTGGGGCGGCGGCGACTCGCCGCTCAAGGTGCTGAACCTGGAGTGCTGCGTTCGCTCCCGGCACTAGGAAGGACCCAGTTTTCCCGGCTGATTTGCGGCAAGACGTGGGGCGCCACCACAAATCGCCACCCGTCTCCGCGGCGCGTTGTTTCGCCCCAGCCGGGCAATCCTCGCCCCCACGGTATTCCGGCTTGCCTCAGTCGGTAGAGCAGGTGGCTGTTAACCACCGGGTCGGCGGTTCGAGTCCGGCAGCCGGAGCCACGATGGGCTTCAAAGGAGTAGAGCCGGTCGATTGCCTCGCTGAGACATGCCTCGTGGGACTTCCTTCGGGCGCGGCTCCGAGCCCAGGCCCCTCAGCTGAGTAGAGCCAGCGCGTCCATCGTGTGGGACATCGGGCCCCGCTCGGGCTTGCACAAAACTAAACTAGGGGTTTAGATTATGCGCCAGGTTCCCGTCGGTTCAACCACGGAGCGCCCATGACCGACAAGCTCGTCCCATCATCCGATGCCCTCGTCCAGGAGCTGCGCTCACTGATCGAGGCGACCCGCGGTCGCGTCGCGCAGAGGGTGAACAGCGAGCTGGTCGCCCTCTACTGGCAGGTCGGCAAGCGCCTGCGTGAGGAGGTCATCGGGGACGAACGAGCCGCCTACGGGGAGCAGGTCCTCGCCGAGGTGGCCAAGGCGCTGACCGCCGAGTTCGGCCGCGGGTTCAGCAAGCGGAACCTCCACTACATGGCCCGCTTCGCTGAGGTTTTCCCCGACGCGGAGATTGTGCACGCACTGCGTTCACAATTGAGCTGGACCCACTTCCGCGAGCTCATCGCCATCGACGACCCGCTCAAGCGGCAGTTCTACACCGAACTCTGCCGGGTCGAACGATGGAGCACCCGGACCCTTAAGAGCAAGATGGACGGGATGCTCTTCGAGCGGACGGCGATCGCCAAACGCCCGGACGCCGTCGTGGAGGGCACGCTCGAATCTCTACGGGACGAGGACCGGATGTCTCCGGACCTGGTCTTCCGCGACCCCTACGTGCTCGACTTCCTCGGCCTGCCCTCGGACTTCAGCGAGGCCGAGCTGGAGGCCGCCATCCTGCGGGAACTGGAGGCCTTTCTGCTCGAGCTCGGCCAGGGGTTCAGCTTCATCGCCCGCCAGAAGCGGATGTCCATCGGCGCGGACGACTACTACCTCGACCTGCTCTTCTTCCACCGCCCGCTGCGCTCGCTGGTCGCGATCGAGCTGAAGCTCGGGCGCTTCGACGCGCGCGACAAGGGGCAGATGGAGCTGTACCTGCGCTGGCTCGACAAGGACGAGCGCCAGCCGAACGAGAACCCGCCGCTGGGGCTGATCCTCTGCGCCGACAAGAACGAGGAGCAGATCGAGCTCCTCGAGCTGACCGAAGGCTCCGTGCGTGTCGCCAGCTACCTGACCGAGCTGCCGCCGCGCGAGCTCCTGGAACGCAAGCTGCTCGAGAGCATCGAGCACGCCCGTGTCCGCGCGCTGGCCGGTGAGCGGATGTCGCTGCTTGAGACCGACGGGTGAGCGCGATGCCGGAGACCACCTCGCCGAGCTGGGACGCGCTCTACGCGACGGCCGAGCTTCAGGCCGGCTATTTCACCACCGCGCAGGGCGCCGAGGCCGGCTACTCGCCGCAGCTGCTCTACAAGCACCTCAAGGCGGGTCGCATCCGCCGTGTCCGCCGCGGCATCTACCGACTCGTCCACTTCCCGATGAGCGACGAGGAGCATCTCGTCGATTGCTGGCTCTGGGTCGGGCAGGCCGGCGTCTTCTCCCACGAGACCGCGCTCTTCTATCACGACCTCTCGGACATCCTGCCCAAGCACGTGCACCTGACGGTTCCAGAAACGTGGCGCCGGCGTCGGCTCCGGGTGCCCGAGGGCCTGGTCCTGCGCTACGGGCACGTCCCGGACGCTGAGCGCACCTGGCTCGGTCCGGTCCCGATCACCAAACCGGCGCGGGCCATCCGCGACGTCATCGACACCCACCTGTCCCCCGAGCACATCGAGCGGGCCATCGGCGACGCCCGCCATCGTGGCCTCATCTCAAGGGACGAGGCGGGCCAACTCGAAGCGCGGCTTCGCGAGAGCCAGAGGACCTGATGGCCAAAACCCCTGCACACAAATGGACCTTCCGAGCGCGCTTCCGTCGACACGCCTACGGATGGAAGTCGCAGCCGGCGATCAAGCGGATCAAGGAGGCGGTCTCCGAGATCAAGAAGGTGGCGCGCAAGGAGCCGCTCCTCGCCGCCGAGGGGGCGGTCCTCTTCCTCGAGAAGGTGTCGCCCGCCATCGAGCAGGTCGACAGCTCGTCGGGAGCCATCGGCACGGCGGTGAACAACGCCATCGCCGCGCTGGTGGAGATCATCGGCGCGGCGCCGGCCGACGATGGCACGCGGGCGAAGTGGCTCGAGCGGCTGTGGGAAGCCTACCAGGACGACGACATCCCCTACCTCGAGTCGCTCGGGGACCACTGGGGCGAGATCTGCGCAAGCCCCGAGATCGCGTCCCACTGGGCCGACGAGCTCATCGGGACGTGCAAGATGGCCTGGAGCCCCGACCCCGAGCTGCGAGGCTACTTCAAGGGCACCACGAACTGCCTGAGCGCGCTGGTCGCGGCCGGCCGCCACGAGGAGCTTCTCGAGCTGCTCGACATGGCCCCCTACAAGATGTGGCACTACCGGCAGTACGGCGTGAAGGCCCTCGCCGCAATGGGACGGAAGGCCGAGGCCATCCGGTACGCCGAGGAGGGCCGCGGTCTGAACGACAGCCCCGTCGCCATCGCGCGGGCCTGCGAAGAGGTGCTGCTCTCCTCGGGGCTCGCCGACGAGGCCTACGAGAACTACGGGCTCGTCGCCAACCAGGCCGGGACCTACCTCGCGTGGTTCCGCGCCGTGGCGAAGAAGTACCCCCACAAGCCCAAGGCCGAAGTGCTCGCGGACCTGGTGGCGCACACGCCCGGCGACGAAGGCAAGTGGTTCGCCGCAGCCAAGTCGGCGAAGCTCTACGGCGAGGCCATCGAGCTGGCTAATCGGACACCGTGCTCGCCGCAAACCCTGACGCGGGCAGCGCGCGACTTCGAGGAGAAGAACCCGACCTTCGCGCTCGAGGCGGGCATGGCCGCGCTGCGCTGGCTGGTCGAGGGTTACGGCTACGAGATCACCGGCGCAGATGTGCTTGCCGCCTTCTCCCACACCATGCAGGCCGCCGAACATGCGGGCATCGTCGAAGAGACGCGGGCGAGAATTCGAGACCTCGTCTCCCGCGAGACCTTCGGCGAACGCTTCGTCACCCGCATCCTCGGGCGCTACCTGGAGCTGAGCTGATGGCCCACTTACGTCACGGCGAACGCGACTCGGTCGTCGACGCGGCCCTCGACGCGATGGACGCAGAGCAACTGCGTGGGCTGATTCGCGCGCTCATCCCCTGGCTCGACGACGCTACCCAGGCCCGCCTGATGAACGAGGTCGTGGACCGGGCCGCCCGGGCGTCGAGCGGCTGGGCTCCGGCGACGCCGAGCGACCGGCGCGTGGACGAGATCGAGGCCTTCGTCGCCGCCGCACGGCGCGTCCACCAGGCCGAGCCGAGCGATGTGGACGACTATCTGCGGGAGGGTACCCACGCCTTCTTGGCCCGCGACTATGCGGCAGCCTTCCGCATCTTTCGGGCACTGCTCATCCCCATCGGCGACGGCGACATCGACCTCGGTCAGCACGAGCTGGTCGATGAGGTGCTCGGCGTCGACGTCGACGCGTGCGCGAAGCAGTACGTGGTCGCGATGTACATGACCTCGTCGCCGAAGAACCGGGCCCGCGCGGTGTGCTCGGCAATCGAGGACGCTCAGGGCGTCGGCTACTTCTTCGAGCCCCTCCGCGAGCTCGAGCGAGTGGCGGTCGAGCCCCTGCCCAACTTCGACGAATTCCTCGAGCAGTGGCGGACGCTCGTCGAAGAGCGGGTTGAGGGCGCCAAGCAGAGCGAATGGGATCGGCGAGAAGATCGCTGGCTCCGCGAGGTGGTCGCTCGCACGCAGGGGGCAGCCGGGCTCGCCGAGGTCGCCCGACGGAGCCGGCGAGCAGACGACCTGCGTGCCTGGTGTAGCGCTCTGGCGAAAGCTGGGGACTGGTCGTTGGCACGAGCCGCCTACGAGGAGGCCGCCGAGCTGGTCGAGGACCGTGCCTACTCCCGCGGGGACTTTCTCGATGGCGCTGCACTCGCCGCCCAGGAGCTCGGCTCGGACGATCTCGACGCCGCCCTCGAGCGGGCGTGGCGGGAGGCACCGTCCCTTACTCGGCTTCGTCGCTGGCTCGGCGGCTGCGCGAACCGGGAGGAGCTCGTGGCGCGAGCGGGGGCAGCGCTGGAGGTCGTCCCGGCGAAAGCCGCGCGGCAGCGCGCGCTGCTCCATGTCCTCCGCGGAGAGCTCGATGCCGCAGCCACGCTCCTGGCGGACGCTCGAGGGCTGGGGTGGTCGGACGCCGAGCATCCCGGCCACCTCGTGTTCCCGATCTTCGTTGCTCTCCTTGGTGGAGCGAAGGTCATCGTCCAGCTTCCGCGCGACTACGCGGACATGAGCAGCCTGATGGACGATGACAGGCCGAAGCTGCGCACGACGGGGTTCGACGAGCTATTCCGACTCGCGGACGTCACACTCCCCGAGGACGAGGGCATCTGGTCGTCCATGATCGCAGCGATGCGCACAGCAGCGGAGAAGCGGGTCGAGGGCGTGACCGCGAACAAGCGCCGCCGCCACGACGGCCACGCCGCGTCCCTGGCCGTCGAATGCGCTCGGGCCGACGGCTCCTCGGCAGGGAAGACCTGGCTGCGCGAACTCATGGACGAGTACCGCCGCTACCCGGCCCTCAAGCGCGAGTTCAAGGCGGCGGGGGCATGAGATCGGCTGGCCTCCAGCGCGTCTCGCCTCGCCGCAGCGTTTCGCGCTCTCAACCAATCTCCTTCTCCGATTGCACATGGGAGACCTCGTAACCAAAACACCTGCATCGGCGCCCCCGCGGGGGAGACCCTCTGGCCTGCTGGGCCGGAGGGTCAAGAAGGAAGCCCATTCCTTTCAACGGAATCTGCATGGATCCGGGGGACCAGGTCCCCCTCAAACATGGGGAAAAGTAATTGTCGTCGGGGCGAGGGAGTACTTGACGTCACCCAGGCAACCCTAGTGTCGTTTCGCCGGTCTGATCAAGAAACCAACATAAGCTCGAAGAGCAAGAGAGGAGCTCGTAGAATGCGCTTGAGCAGCTTGTCTGTTGGGATTTCGTTGTGCTTGATGGCTGGGTGCGGAGAGTACGGCGACGTCTGGCCAGTCGTCGATAGCGCGACTATAGAAGTCGACCGGGCTGCTCCAATGGAGTTGGCCGACATCCAGTTCCGCATTGGGTTTGACAACAACGGGGGCAAGCGCACGGTTGATGTCGAAGCTGAACTCTTGGCGGACAACTACGACGTCCTTGCTGCACTTGCGCTTGAGTTCCCCGAGAGTTTCGATCCGACCATCCTCTCGGAAGACGGGCGTGTCGTTACTCTGGTCAACAAAGAGATAACAAACGGAGAGCTTGTACCGCTTTGCGGTGGTACGTATAGGCTCAGGATCCATCTAACCTACCTGGATCATATTGACAGTGGCGATGGCTACACTGAAGGCACCTTTGCCGACCATATGGTGTTCGTTTCGTGCAACTGACACCGCTGGCCGGTGTGTCCTCGCTTCGCATGCCCCCGCTGTCGCTAGTGGTCGATCCCGTGGGCTCCCATCGTGCTATCATGAAGTAGGCGCTTCCGGGTTTCGTGTGGGTAGTCCGATCTCGACCTAGGCACTGGCAGTGCCCATGGGGCATGATCTAACCGTGAGAGTCACCCAGCTATACGCCCAGATTCCGGGCATCGGCCAGCCCTGGAAGGTCACCAATGTTGAACAGAACGGAGGAGGCCAGGAGGTCGTCGTTCATCCTGAGCACGGCAAACCGTCTCGTCTTCGCTGTCCGGATTGCGGAGCGAAGGGCCCTGGCCATGACCCCCGGATGCGCCGCTGGCGCCATCTGGATGCATGCCAGTACCAGACCATCCTCGTCGCCGAAGCACCTCGGTTGCAGTGTACGCGCCATGGAGTGCGTCAGATCAAGGTACCGAGGGCCGAAGAGCGTTCTCGGTTCACAGCCCAGGTCGAAGCTTTTGCGATTGGCTGGCTCAAAGAGCCGAGCAGCCCGGGCGTCGCGGACTTGCTGGGTCTGACCTGGGACCAGGCAGACGGCATTGTGCAGCGGGCGGTGCAACGGGGTCTGGCGCGCCGCGGAGATGTTCTCCCGGAGGAGATATCGGTAGACGAAACCTCGTTCCAGAAGCGGCATGAGTACGTGACCGTGGTCACGGAGCACGTCGAGGGCAAGGTACTCTACGTGGCTGACGGCAAGG
>JANTFM010000206.1 GCA_024763475.1 Acidobacteriota bacterium
GCACCACGCCCCCCGCTGCAGTGTGAGAAGGCTTGAGGCGTAGATCAATGCTCCCGCCGTTCCCGCGGCTTCGCCGAACCAGCGCCGTCCCGCACGGTGAATCACTGCGACGAGCAGCAGCGTGGCCAAGAGGGAGGGAATGCGTGCGGGAAGCTCCCGCTTCCCGAAGAGCAGAAAGCCCACAGCCTGGCCCCAGAAGAGCAGGGGAGGCTTCTCGAGGTAGGGTTTCCCCGCGGAGACGGGGACGACCCAGTCGCCACTGCGCGCCATGTCGAGGCCGATGACGGCGAATCTCGGCTCGTCGGGAGGCAGGAGTTCCCGGCCGAACATGCTGCCGGCGAAGATGATCAGCGAGAGGAGAACCAAGAGGCCCGTGCGTCGATAGCCGTGGGATGTTCGCTCGAGGGTCACGAAGAAGGACTTGAGCGGAGTGCAGCTTCGTTCGCCAGCAGGAGGTAGCGTTTTCCTCCAACTTGCTGCGCGAAGACCCGGCAGAGGCCGGTGTGGGGCGGGAGGGCTGCTTGGAGCGCCTCCACGTGGTTGATGCGGATGATGACCCAGTAGGGTTGTTCCGAGGCCAAACGCTCACCGAGTCTGTGCATCGCGTCCGTATCGTTCGGTTCCGCCGTCTCGAGCTGGCCCGCGTGGAAGACGAACTGGGCTCGGAACGCGACCATGGCACCCTTGGCGTCATGGACGGTGTGGTGGCGAATGTTCTCGACGAAGGGGCGAGCGGATTTCAACGGGTCCAGCGCGGGATACATGAACAGGAAGAGCGAGGAGTAGACCATTCCGAAGGAGCAGGCCACGATCGCAAGCGCACGCATCGTGTTCCTGGACCAGGCCAGGTAGAGACTCGCTGCTCCGGCGAGGAAGAGCCCGGCCAGCGGTGCCCAGTAGGCGACGGGGTTGGCCTCGAGGAGTTCGATGGCGCCTCGCGCCGCGCCTGACTCGGCGAATCTCGGCAACGCGAGCAGGGCGGCGCCGACAACAAGCAACCCGATGCCGATGCCAGCGGCACCGACGCGGAGCGGGCGCAGGCGCATCCCCCCTTCATGCAGGCGTTCCGCCAGATCGAGTCCAAGCCAGGCCGCGAGCAGCGGGTACATCGGCATCAGGTAGACCGCGCGCTTTCCACTGGGAATCGAGAAGAAGATCAGGATGAACAGGCAGGATCCGGCCAGCAGCGTCCATCCCTCGGGCCTGCCGCGGCCCGCGCCGGGGCGCAGCAGGCGCAGTAGCGCGGGGGGAAGGAGGATCGCGCCCGGCAGGAAGTCATACCACGGCACGGTAAAGAGGTAGTAGAACGGCTTGAAATGGTGCCAGGAGGCGGCATAGCGCACGACGGTCTGGCGGAAGAGGATGTTCTGCAGCCACTCGCCCTGCCCGGTCGATAGGGCGTGCACTCCCGCGGGAACGATCCATGCGGCCACGATGCCGAACATGGCGAGCCATGGGAGGGGATGCAGCAGTTTGCGCCACAGGTTGCGCCGTCCGGCGAGTCGTCCGCCGACGAGAAAGCCCCCCAACGGGCAGATGAGCGCGACGGGGCCCTTGGCCAGGATTCCGAGACCGATGAAGGCGAACGCCACACAGAGCTTCGCGCGAGACCCCTCCTCGTCCTGAGCCCACAGGGCCTCGATCAGGAAGACGAAAGCCCAGGTGGTCAGGGCACACAGCAGCATGTCGATCTGACCGACCGTGGCCTGGGAAATCAGGCGATAGCTCGCCGCGAGAATCCCGACGGCCAGCAGTGGCGCTGCAGTGAA
Source organism: Acidobacteriota bacterium (assembly GCA_024763475.1). Classification (GTDB taxonomy): domain Bacteria; phylum Acidobacteriota; class Polarisedimenticolia; order J045; family J045; genus JANTFM01. The sequence continues at coordinate 1,770 of JANTFM010000206.1, forward strand.
CCCCCTCCCGACGAGCCGCGTGATCCTCGCCGTGCCGAGGAGTGTGGCGATCATGGCGAGGAGTGAGGGAAGCGTGGCTGCGGCCTGCCCCACGCCGCCCGTGATCAGGGAGGAGAGGGCGATCAACCAGAAGAGCAGGGGGGGCTTGTCCGGATAGAAAGCGCCGTTGACGTGCGGCACGAGAAACTCGCCCGTCTCCATCATTTCCCGTGCCACCAAGGCGTACTTGGGTTCATCGGGAGCCCAGAGGTCCCGGCAGCCTAAGGAAAACGTGCAGACGATCACCGCAGCCAGGACGAGCCACCAGATGGCTCTCGATTGGCCCTTGCCTGAAACGGAACTCGAAGAGACTGTGTGTTCAGGCATTCGATACCCGCTAGCTACGAACCCCGATCAGGCGTTCGATGGTCTCGACGAGCGTTGCCTTCTCGAAGGGCTTTGCGAGAAACGCCGCCAACTCGAGCCGGTTCTTCGACTGGGCGAGCCGATCTCCGAAGCCACTCATCGCAACGAGGGGGAGTCCCGGGCGCAGTTCCCGGGCACGATTGAGAATCTCCTCTCCCGGAATGTCAGGCAGGATGAGATCGACGATGGCGAGGCGCAGAGGAATCTCACTCTCGAGAATCTTGATCGCGGCGCTACCGCTCGGGGCGCCTACGCTATGGAATCCAGCATGCTCGAGGATCATCTGGAGCGACTGGAGCACGATGGCTTCGTCATCGACGATGAGAATATGTGAGAGATCTTCGGAGTGGTTCATGCCGGACACAACCTTCTCCCTTCCTGGACCCAGAGGCTCCGTCCGTGTGCCCGCGCAATCCTTAAGACGCGAACCCGAGACACCATCTGACGGATGCCGGCTCCCAATAGCAGTCCGAAATCCACAGGGGCCACCCCTTCCTTGGGCGCCCACCACACGAATTCCGTCCTAGTTCCCTCGACCTGTTGGCGCACATGGTACCCGAAAACCCCCTCAACAGGGCGCCCCATCGCGTCCGTATTTTTCCAAAAAGCCCCGGTGCCCCTTCGAGGCGGACTTGACTCGCCTGCTTCCGGGCACCAACGTGCCTTGGTAGGGTGTGCCGAACAGATGAGCTACTGCGCAGGAGGTATAGCGTGTTTACCGATCCCCGATCCAACCCCTCACCAGCGGATGAGTCCCAGGTCGCCGAACAGTCCGTGGGCGAGATGAGACAGGTCTTCGACTTCAGTCTGGACAGGATTCGCAACGCTGTGGAGGTTCTGGCGTGCCGGATGCTCGAGCAGAAGCTCGAGGGCTGTCCCGAGATCGATCGCAACCAGGATCTGATCGACGACATCTACTGCCTGGCGCTCAATCGCGTTCCGGCGCTCTACTACCACAGCGCCTCGAACTTCGCGCAGCGTCTCGACGATCAGGGCCCCCCGGGGGACATTCTGGCGGCGCTGGACTCGGCGCTGGACTACGCGATCCTCAAGGTCATGGAAAACCCCTCACGATCCTAGATACGGAAGGTCCCGAGCCCCTCGGGTTCGAGGACGCGACAGCTCTCAGCGACGTCCTTGTTTCTCGTTGGTGGGCCATATCCTCCGCAACTTCGGTGAGTCCATCACGGGATCCGGCTCTTGCCCCGGGGTGATCTGCTCACGAAGAACGGCTTCTGCCGCCTCCTTGCGACCGAGCGCGAGCAGGGCGTGCGCGGCCTGTCGCGCGGCGTAGCTCCTCGTCTTTGGGGGCAGCACGGGCCGCTTCAGGACCGTTTCCGCCAGCATCAGGAGGCCTGCGGGATCTCCACGGCGTCTCCGTTCGCGCAACCTGGCGATCAGCGGGTCTTCCACGGCGGCGGCGACGGAGGCCGGACGCTGCGGCTTCGAGACGATGAGGGGAGGCTCCGAGTCGCGCGCTGCTTTGACGTCGCTGGTCACGGCCAGCGGGCCGGGAAGGGGGATCTCGATCCAGGCGCCGCGTGTCAGCCAGGCGGCGGGAGGAAGCCCGTTCCAACGGGCGATCAAGCTCCCTCCGCGCGCCGTCCCCCAAGCCATGCTGGCGAGCTTGCCGAGGGAATCGCCCGAGCGCACGCGGAGGCGAAGCCGGGCTGGGAGCAGCACCGTGGTTCCAGCGACACAACGGCGGGCGTCGGGAATGCCGCTGAAGGCCGCGAGAATGGGCCAGCGCGCCCCGTCATGGAAGTGCTTCTTGGCGAGGGATGAGAGGCTGGAGCCCCCCGGCATGACGATCTCCTGCGCCAACGGGATCTTGAGTCGCGTCCCGGCCTGTGGGTTGTCCGGGAACCCTGCCCGGGACAAGAGCTCCGCGATCTCCACTCGCCCGTAGAGTCTTCCCGCAAGCGAACGCAGTGTGTCTCCTTCCTGGACCACGACCTCCGCGACCAGCTCGTCGCAAAGAGCCTGTGGGGCGGCTGCGGAAAGGCCCAGCGTGAGGGCGAGGGCCAGTGGGAGTGTGCGCGTCATGGACGGGTTGACCCCACAGCGGCTCTCGCCCTGACAGGAGTGCTCCGCCGTGGAGCGAAGACTGTTGCACCTCCCCGATTCGGCGAACTCACGCTGCGACGCGTCATGTATCGAACAAATACGGAGCTCAACGGAACACGTTCCTCGTCAGAAGTGGCGTGCAACATTCTTCGCTCCACGGCGGGAGTGTTCCGTGCGGGAGTTGTGCGCGTCATGGGCGGGCTCCACCGGGATCGCCCTCAAGGTCGATCACGATGCGTTCGAGCTCTCCCGCGCGCGCCATGAAAGAGAGGGTTCGCGTCCCGAAGAGGGGGTGGATTGCGCGGAGTTCATGTCGGCCGGGAGATAGCTTGCGGGGGCTGTGCCACGGTGTGACCGGCAGCTCCTGGCCATCCAGGGTGAGTTCGGCCCAGGGGTAGACCTCGAGCAGGATCTCCGCCTTCGGGGGGGTGGGCTCCCTCGTGGAGGTGCCCACCGCCCGCGGCGCCGTGGCCACGAGCAGAAGCACGGCCCCTGCCGCGGCGATCGTGCCGAGCACTGGTGCGATGGACTTCCTCATCTGCATGACGATCCCTTCCGGTCCCTCGGGGGCTGCAAGCCAGGTGCCCGCGCAGAGCGGATGAGATCGTGCAGGTCTGCAAGAGACTGGAACGACGGCGATTACGAAGCCGAAAGAGCGACGCCGGAATCCGTGCCATTCCCCGATCGGGACACTAGCTTCTCTCGTACGGGTTTGGGCCAGCTCGGAGTGCTGCACTCCGGATGCTCTGACTCGTGCTCTCGAGATTGACCGTGAGGAAGATGCCGAGTGTCCGTTTCTCTGTCCTGGCTGGAACGATGCCCTCTTGCGATCGCCGTGATTGAGCGAAGCGGGAGTGTCCTCTATTGGTCCAGTGGCGCGGAACGGCTCACGGGCTGGAAGTGGGAGGAGGTCGTCGGTCGTAAGAGCGGTCTCGAACTGTTCTCCCACCGAGCTTCTGCCATGGGCCTCTTCCGCCAACTTCGCAGGGAAGGTCGTGTCGATGGTCGCATCCTCGCGATTCGTGGCCGGGACTCTCGCGCACGGAATCTCGCCCTGTCCGTAGCGCCTCTCTTCGCACGAGGCGGCGAGGCCGCAGCCTATCTGACCTTCGCACAGGAGGTCGCGGTGGACTCCGCTCTCCCATCCCTGGTCGATGGGGCGGGAGAGAGATCGGCCATCGTGGAGCAGCTGCACCAGGGCATCCTCATCGAGGACGCCGACGGCTATATCACCTACGCGAACCAGGAGGCCTCCCGGCTCTTCGGTTTTCCGCTGGCGCAGCTGCTTGGAAAGCACTGGCGCCTGCTCGTGCCCTCCTCGGAGCGAGAAGATGTGGGCCGGAGATTGCAGTCCCGGCGGGAAGGGCAGGCACGTGTCTACGAAACGCGGATCCAGCGCAGAGACGGGGCCGAGATTCCCGTCCTGGTCAACGCGCGTCCCCAGTTCAAGAACGCCCGCTTCTCGGGTGTCCTGAGCGAGTTCTCCGACCTGGGCCAGGTACGGGGGCTCGAACGCCGTCTCCGTCGCGCCGAAGGCGCAGGTGCGCGTGCGATCATGCTTCAGGCGCTGGCCCACGACCTGTGCAACCTGCTCGCGACCGTGTTGCCACAGGCGGAGATGCTCGCGGTGAAGGCTGCGGAGTGCGAGCAGACCGAGTTCCAGGAACAGGCCGAAACGATCCAGTCCGCGCTGCGAAAAGGGAGGGTTCTCGTCCAGCAACTCGCCGACTTCCGTAGCCAGCCCGATGAGGCTCCTGCGGCGTTGAACGTGGCGACCGAACTGCGCTCTGTCGAGTCCCTCCTGACCCGTGTCGCTGGATCCCATGCGGACTTCGTGCTCTCCGTTCCGGAGGGGGAGGCCCTCTGGGCAAAGATCCACGCCGTCGAACTCCAGCAGATCCTCTTCAACCTCGTCAACAACGCCAGTTTCGCCACTCGCCACCAGGGTCGAGGGCACATCGAACTCTCTCTGGCGCATGGGAAAGCGGCCAATCTCGGGCCGGCTCTCTTCCTCGCCGTGGAGGACAATGGCGTCGGTATCGACGACAAGACCCTGACGCGGATCTTCGAGCCCTTCGTCACGTCGAAGAGCTCAGCAGAAGGAAGCGGCCTCGGGCTGTTCATGGTACGTAAGCTGACAGAGGAACGAGGTGGCTCGATCAACGTGCGAAGTATCTCGGGGCGGGGAAGCCGCTTCGAGATCACGATACCCGAGTGCCCCCCGCCGGCTCGTCCTGCCGTCGAAGAAGATGGCGTGAATCGCCTGCAGCCGCTTTCGGGCCGCATCCTCGTGGTCGAGGATGAGCCGGAACTGGGAGTCACGATGGCGCAGGCGCTCGCCTACCTGGGACATGAGGCGACCATCGTGTGCACGGGTCAGGAAGCGATCGCTCGCGTTCTCGGGTCTGATGTCTCCTACGAGGCGGCCATCATCGACGCGGGTCTGCCGGACATCGATGGCCGGGATCTCAAGGCACAGCTCGAACGCCGCTGTCCGGAGATCAAGACCATGTTGTGCTCGGGGAATCCTCCGAGGACAGCGGAACAGACCCTGTACCTCCGCAAGCCCTTCACGCTCTCCGAGCTCGAAGAGAACGTCCAGGAACTTCTCATGGCCCAAGCCTCTCTCGTCGGGCCGGATGGCGAAGAGTGGGGCTAGACGCTGCGGTAGGCGAGCGAAAGAAGTAGTCTTCGCTCCACCGAGGGTAGAATTCCGACTATGAAGACGAGTCAGCAGCCGGAGGACATCGCACCCTATCTCGCAGACGAGAGCCGCATGCCGGGAGGCCAGGCCGAGGAGATCGCTTGGCCCGAGACGATCGAAGAGGCCTGCGACGCGTTGGCAGCGTGGCATGCTAAGGGCATGCCGGTCACGGTCTCGGGCGCCGGGAGCGGAGTGGTCGGAGGGCGCGTGCCGCTGGGTGGGGCCGTCCTGGCGACCGATCGCTTGTGCCGTATCTACGAGGCCGGTGATCCACGCGACGGTCCTCTGCGGCTCCGTGTCCAGGCGGGAGCGCCACTGGTTGAGATCCAGCGCTGCGTGTCCGAGCGCGCGTTGCACTATCCGCCGGACGCGACGGAGAACGGCTCCTTCATCGGGGGAAACCTTGCGACGAATGCGTCCGGT
>JANTFM010000207.1 GCA_024763475.1 Acidobacteriota bacterium
CGTGGCGCTCGCTCCAACTGGCAGCGATTCGTCATCCTGCGGGAGTCCAGGTCAAGGCGTTGATCGAGGCGCTCGAGAGTTCGCTCCGCAGAGACGGCATGCTGTCGGGAGGCTTCTCGTACGGAGAGGAGCCCGCACTCCGGCCCCACCAGGCCCCTTGGCAGAGCTGGGACGATCTCCTCCTGCTGATCGCCGTGTCGCTCTCGTCACTCGTCTTGCTGCGCTGGTGGCGGCCCGGCCCCGCGCCCGCAGCAGCACTTGCGCTCGCGATCGTGCTGATCTATTCGGTGTTCGGAGAGGGCGGGGCGTTGCCCGGGGCTCGGCTCGGCCGCGCCCTGCTCCTCGGGATCGCCCTGCTGGTCACGCTCTACCCCCGGGGCCGTCGCGGAGAGGAGTTCGCCTGGAACCCGGATGCGCTGATGGCCCTATGGCCCGCTCTCGCTTGGGCGGGTGTCTCGTCGGTTCTGGCTCCTGCCGCGCTGGCGGCGCGGGATGGGTTGAGCACAATGCTTTGCGCGGTCGCGCTCCTGCTTCTTTCGCTCTTGCTGGCGCGGAGGATTCGGCCCTGGCCGCGACTGCTCGTCAAGCTTTTTGCGTTGAGCGCGGGTCTTGCAGCGCTTCTCTGGACGGTCCAGAAAGCCGCACTGCTCTTCGGCTGCGATCTCAGCACGGTCCCGGTTCCCCTTCGGGCCTACAACAGCGTGCGCCCTGCCGCGGACTTCCTGCATCCCGGCCATCTGGGAACCTACCTCGTCGCGGGAGGCCTGGCGCTACTGGCTGTATCGACGATCCCCCGCGTACAGCGCGTTCCTCTCCTCGGGGCCGGCCTGTTGATCCTTGTCGGGCTTCTCGGGGGTGGCCGCGCCCCCGTGTTTGCGCTGCTCGTGGGGGGCGCTTGCCTGCTGTGGCAAATCCCCAGGCGTCGGGTGCGTCGTTGGATCGCGCTCCTGTTGGTCGCCGGATTGCTCGTGGGGACTCTTGCCGTGTTCTGGCGATTCACTCACGGCGATCCAGGGAAGTGGACCCGGATCAGGATTTGGTCGGCCTGCGCGGAGGCACTGCTCGAGCGCCCGGTTCTGGGCTTCGGACCCGGTGGCTTCGCGCCGCTTGCGGGCCAGTACAGCTTCGAAGACCCCGGAGAGGTTTCGCACTTTGGCAAGAGTTTCCGCGGGCCTCACAGCGACTTGATGGGGCTCTTTCTCGCCCTGGGTTTGCCCGGGGGGTTGCTTCTGCTCGGCGCTCTCGCCTGGCTTCTGCGCCGTGGGACGCAGTCCCGGCCACCTGGCGACGACGACGCGGAGACCTCGGGTCCCCGGGCGGCTGTCCTGGCGGCACTCGCAGCCCTTGCGGCGCATGGCCTGGTCGATGATTTCCTCAGCGAGCGTCCCGCCGTCTGGGTTGCTGCGGCCCTTCTGCTCGGTGTGCTCGCCGGGATGGCCCCGGCGCGCCGCTCCGCACGGGTGCTCGGGCGGGGTGTGCGTCTCATAGGGGCCATCGTCGTGGTCGTGGTCTTCCTGGGCGCGGAGTTCCTGCCGTGGGCTGCAGACCGGGCGTTCCGGGCGGGCAATCCCCGTCTTGCGGCGCAGATTGAGCCGAGGGCGGGATACTACCGGGCCGTAGGGCGCTCGATACGAGGCACGCCTGAACAGCGTCTTGTGCTGGGCCTGGATCAGGCCGAACGCGCTGCGGAGCGCAGGCCTTTCGATGATCTGGTGTGGATCGAGGAAGCTCGTGTGCTCGAAGCGGCATGCCGGGATCTGCTCGGAGAGCGGCGGACCTGCCGCGCCGCCGAGAACGCCTGGTCGGCAGCCCTTGCGCGGGCACCGAAGAATGTCTTTGCCCGTCGCGCGCGTGCGCGCCTCCGTCGCGCCCTGGGAGACCGCCTGGGTGCGGAAAGCGATCTGCGCCTGGCCATCGCGATCGAGCCCGCCTTCCTCGGGGCCCGCCAGGACCTGGTCCGCTCGCTGGATGAGCAGGGGGATCACGAGGGTGCCCGCCGGGAGCGGGACTTGCTGGAGGCCCAGGTCAGGTCCCTGTCCGGGGTGCGGCCGATCAGCGCCCGCGACCGGAGCCTCCTGATCTTCCGGCCGGAGCCCGCCTACGAGCCGTAGAGTTCTTTGAGATCCTCGAGATTCAGGGCGGCCGTCGCGGCAATGCGGCTGAAGGTGTCGAGCGTGAGGCCCAGGCGGCGAGCAGCTTCGTGGTCGATATCCATGTTCATGCCTTCGGCACCGAGGCCCACCCCGGCGGTCTTCGCGACCAGGTTCGCCACGACGACCGCGTCGAGGAGCGGGTCGGGATCCTCGATGGGGTTCTGGTGGTGGCACTCGATGGCGCGGCTGATCTCGGAGGGGAAGCTCCAGTGCTTGGCGACCGCGCCGCCGACTTCCGCATGGTCACAGCCGAGCAGCAGACGTTCCCCGTCCTGCCAGCTCACCTCTTCGCGCGCGCAGGCGGCCACGATGTCCTGGGGGTTGACGTCGAGATATCGCACCATGATCAGTTTGCCGATGTCATGCATCAGGGCGGCCACCACGGCGCTTTGGGGAATCCCGGCGCCGGGGCAGTTCGCGATGAGCAAGCGTGCCGCGTCCGCGGACAGCGCGGCATGGAGCCACAGCTCATCCTCGGACAGTTCGTACATCTGTGCGTCGCAGGAGAGGGCCTTGAGGTGGCCGGCCAATGCGATATTCAGCAGCTGAACCGTGCCGAGCCGGGTCGCGGCGTCCCGGAGCTTTCGCGTCTCAAAGCGCCTTGCATAGATCGCGGAATTCGCGGCGCGGAGGATGTTGGCCGTCAGGGCCTGGTCCTGCTCGATGATCTCTGCGGCATCGCCCATGGTGGCGTTTTCGTCCGCGAGCACCGCGACGAGGCGCGAGGCCGTGACGGGTAACGGCTCCAGATGGTCGATACCGTCGATCAGGCTCGCGGTGATGGTCACAGCAATCTCCTCAGGACTCCACAAGTAGACGCTAGGTTGCCTGCTGCCAGCAGGCAAGGGATATGCGTTAGACTGCCGCCGGCTTGTCGAGCCGATCTTCATGCGCCAACGGGCCGAGGAGAGCATGTCGGAATCCATGGTGAGCATCCTCTTCCTGTGCTGGAACTCCGGTGAGGAGATCCTCGAGGGCGTGCGCTCTGCCTTGGCTCAGGGCTGGCCGGAGATCGAAGTCATCGTGCTGGACAACGGGTCAATCGACGGGTCGCCAGAGCGGATAAGCGAGCACTTCGGCGCCGCAGTGCGCCTGATTCGCTTCGAGAAGAACCTCGGTTACACCGGGGGATACAACCGGGGTTTCCGCCTGGCTCGGGGCCGCTTCCTGCTCGCGGTCAACCCGGATGTACGTCTCGCACCGGACTTCGTCCAGCGCGCCCTTGGCGCCTTCGAGGATCCACGCGTGGGTCTCGTCGCCGGGAGACTCCTGCGGGAGGACGGCGTTCTGGTGGACAGCACGGGGCAATTCCTCGGCAGGAACCGCAAGACGATCGACCGGGGCTACGGAGAGGCGCGAAAGTCCGCGTCCGGTCTGCCCGGCACCGTGCTCTCCGCGTGTGGCGCCGCGGCGCTCTATCGGCGCGAGATGCTGGAGGATGTGGCCGACGGCCATGCCTACTTCGATCAGGACTACTTTGCCTTCCATGAGGATCTCGAACTGGGCTGGCGTGCCTGGCGGGCTGGATGGAAAGCGGTTCACGTGCCTCGGGCAGAGGCCACTCACCTGCGCTCATCCGGCCGGAAGGCCGGGCGGCTGGGCCTGACCTTCGAGCGTCCGCCCGAGGTGATCGCGCACATCGTCAAGAACCGCTATCTCACCATGCTGCGCCATGATCGTTTCGGGGCCGTGCTGCGAGACCTGCCGTGGATCCTGCTCTGGGAGTTCAAGAGCCTCGCGGCCCTCCTGGTGTTTCGTCCGCAGGTCTTCAGGCAGCTCTGGGCCACCCGTGCTGCTTTTCGTAAGATGTGGGCCAAGAGGCGTGCGGATCGTACGCGCAGCGGGATCTGGGGGCCCTGGCGGCGGTCCGTGCCCCCGCGAGGAATCTGGTGAGGACTTTGGTGTGACACAGGAGATGCTGATTGCTGCGGGGCTGGCCCTCGCGACCTTCGCGCTCGCGTTCGTCGTGGCATGGGCTGCGACCCCGCGGCTCATCGCGGCGGCCCGGGAGCTCGGCATCGTCGACCAGCCCGATGGCAAGCTGAAGACCCACAGGGACTCCGTGCCCTATCTCGGGGGTATTGCCGTAGCCCTTGGGGTGTTGATTGCGCTCGGCGTGACCTGCCGCTTCGAGCAGCAGATCCTGGCGATCCTGCTGGCGGCCTCACTCGTGCTCGTCCTCGGGCTGCTGGACGACTTCGCTTCGATCTCTCCCTGGGCGAAGCTGGCTGGCCAACTCCTCGCCGCGCTGGTCCTCGTCAGGGCCGGCGTGCTGATCAAGCTGGTCTTCATTCCATGGTGGGTCGCGATTCCCCTGACCGTGCTCTGGATGCTCGCGGCGACCAACGCGTTCAACCTGATCGATATCATGGATGGGCTCTCGAGCGGCGTCGGCGCGGTGGCCGCGCTCTTCTTCGGAGGCATCGCGCTTGCCGCAGGTCTGGAGGCCTCGGCGCTCCTCGGCGCGGCGGTGGCTGGCGCCTTGCTCGGTTTCCGTGTCTTCAACGTCGAGCCCGCGCGAATCTACCTGGGCGACACGGGCAGCCTCTTCGTTGGCTTTCTGCTCGGTGCGCTGGCCTTCGTCAATCACTACACGGCACTGCACCGCATCGCAGCGGTCGTTCCGGTGCTGATCCTCGGTGTTCCCCTCTTCGACATGCTCTTCGTGATGTACATCCGTTGGCGCCGGGGCATTCCCGTAATGCTCGGTTCGCCCGATCATGTTGCCCTTCGGCTGCGCAAGTGGCGCCTGAGTACCCGGGCGACGGTACGGGCGAATCTGTTCGGCAGCGTGCTTCTCGGTCTGGCTGGCCTATCGGTCATGCTCTCGCCCCTCAGCTGGGCCCTGGGTGTGCTGGCGGCGGTGGTCCTTCTGGCCTTGGGTCTCGCGGTCTGGCTTCGCACGATCGACATGAGCTTGTAAGCGAGCGCGTCGTTCCCGTTCCCCGCTCCGGGCCCGGCGCTTCGCGCTGACGGCAGCACGTCGCTCGCATTTGTCCAATCAGCGCCATATTGTTGCTGGGCTTGGAGGAGTTGTTGATGATCGTGGTGATTGGTGGAGGCCTCGCGGGGCTCTCCACATCCATCCATCTCTCGCGCCTGGCGCCCGATCTCCCTTGTCTCGTCCTGGAAGGACAGTCCGAGGCCGGAGGTCTCTGCCGCTCGAGGAGGGTCGGAGGCTTCACTTTCGACTTCACGGGGCACTACCTGCACATGCGGGACCCGGCAATGATCTCCTGGGTTGACGAGATGCTCGGCGAAAAAATGACCCAGGTTGATCGTCGTGCGCGGATTCACACCCGCGGACAGCGCCTGAATTTTCCCTTCCAGGCGAACCTGCATTCCCTGCCGAGTGATGTGGTTACCCGCTGTGTGGTCGATTTTTTCGCGGCAGGGGAAACGCGTTCGAAGCCCGCGAGTGCGCCAAACTTCGCCCAGTGGGCGCGCCAGACTTTCGGCGATGGAATCGCAGAAGAGTTCATGTTGCCCTACAACGCGAAGCTCTTCGGGGTCGAGCCCGAAGACCTCAGTTCCGAGTGGGTTTCGTGGTCCGTGCCACGGCCCTCCGGCGAGGACGTGGTCCGGGGAGCCCTCGGACTCGGCAACGAGGGGATGGGTTACAACTCCCGCTTCCGCTATCCCGTCAGCGGTGGGATCGGTGTGCTCGCCGATGCGCTGGCCGATCGCGCGGGAGATGCGCTCCGCTGTGGCGCGCAGGTCGACCGCATCGACGCCGGGGCGCATACGGTGCATCTGGCGAGTGGAGAGGTCATTCCCTACGACACGCTGGTCTCGACCATGCCGCTTCCCGCGCTGCTGAGGGCCGTCGAGGGACTGGACCGGGGCGGCGAACCCCTGGCATCGGCAGCCGACCGCTTGCGCGCCTCGGCCGTCCTCGAACTGGCCCTTGGCGTAGAGCGCGAGAGCATCGCGGAGGGTGCCCACTGGGTCTACTTCCCGGAAGCCAAGTACCCCTTCTACCGGGTCGGGTTCCCGTCGAATGTTTGCGCCGCGATGGCTCCCGCAGGCTGTTCTTCGCTCTCGGTCGAGTTCTCCTGGCCCTCGGGTGTGCCGTCGCCGTCGCTCGAGTCCCTGGTCGAGGAGGCGCGGGCGGGCCTCGAGGAAGCCGGTGTCCTGGGCCGCAGGGACAAGATCCTGGTTCGGGATCTCGCGCGCCTGGATCCCGCGTACGTGCTCTACGACCATCAACGTACGGCGCTCGTGGACGGAGTCCTCGGACGCCTCGCCGAGGCGAAGATTCACTCCATCGGCCGCTTCGGGGCCTGGTGCTACAGCTACATGGAGCGGGCGCTGCTCGACGGTGCCGAGATAGCCGCCTCGATCGCGAAGACTGCGGGCGGCTCCGGTGCCTGAGTGCCAAGAGCGCAGGATCAGGGTCTGCCACCTCATCACCATGCTCGAGCTCGGGGGGGCCCAACAGAACACGCTTCACACCGTCAGAACCCTGGACCGAAATCTCTTCGAGGTCAGCTTGATCGCGGGTTCCGGTGGGTTGCTCGATGCCGAGGCCGCCGGAATCGAAGATCTGCACTTCGAGACCTGTTCGAGCCTCGTGCGCTCGATTCGCCCCGCCCAGGACCTGCGGGCCTTCGCCAGCCTGGTCGGGCGCTTTCGCCGCCTTCGCCCCCATGTCGTGCACACGCATTCGTCCAAAGCCGGCATCCTGGGCCGGGCTGCGGCCTTCCTGGCGGGGGTCCCGGTCATCGTGCACACGGTGCACGGATGGGGTTTCAATCCGCTCCAGACGCGTCGGCGCCAGGCGGCCTTCGTCGTGCTCGAGAGGATCTGCGCCCTGATGAGTTCCCAGCTCGTCTGTGTTTCCCGTGCGAATGCCGCTGAGGGCGACGCTCACGGCATTGCCCGCGCGGCGGCCTTCCAGGTGATCCGCTCCGGTATCCGCCTGCGGGACTTCGGCCGAGAGGAGGATCGGGGGCGCCTGCGGGCCGACCTTGGGCTGAGTGCCGACCAACCCCTCGCGGGGATGATCGCCTGCCTCAAGCAGCAGAAGGCACCGCTCGACTTCGTGGAGGTCGCGGCCCGGACGGCGCGCAAGCTGCCGGGGGCTCATTTCGTGCTCGCCGGGGACGGTGTCCTGCGGGAGCAGGTCGAGGAGGCTGTCGCGAATTCTGGTCTGGGCGAGCGCTTCCACATGCTGGGCTGGAGGAGA
>JANTFM010000208.1 GCA_024763475.1 Acidobacteriota bacterium
GTTTCGTGGAGAAGCCCGACGCGCGGCGAGCCGAGAGCTTCCTGGCGTCGGGAAAGCACCTCTGGAATGGCGGGATCTTCGTCTGGAGGGCGGATGAGTTCTGGGCGGCTCTTTCGGCTCATGCGCCTGGAGTTAGCGAGGCAGTTGATCGATTCCATACCAGTGGTGCCCTGGAGGCTTGGGCCGAGGCCGAGAAGACCTCGATCGATTACGCGCTGATGGAGCGTGCTGCCAGGGTGGCCGGCGTTCCCCTCGTTGCGGGGTGGAGCGACATCGGGGGCTGGGAGGCTGTGGCGGATCTCGTCCGGGAAGGCGATGCGGGTCCGGTGACCTTTTGTGAAATGCGTGGACCGGCCGCGGCCGAGTCCCTTGCGCTCGCGGTGGAGGGTGCCGCCACATCTCCCGTGGTCATGGTTGCTGAAGAGCCGATGCTCGTCGTTCGGGGCCCGAGCGGAACCCTGGTGGCGCCTCGTGCGCGCCTTGCCGAGGCCAAACCCTTCGTTTTCTAGGTCGAATCCTGTCCGGAAATGTCCGGATCCGATTGCCGAAACCCTATCGAATGCAGTATGTTGCACCGGAATCCGCGGGCCGATCCGCCCGCAGTGTTTGGTGTGTGTACTTGTATACGGGGAGATCGAGCATGCTGGAAACCCGCGAAACGGGTGGATCTGCTGGTAACGGGCCCGACGCATCTTCCGAGAGCGAATGGAGCATCCGGGCCGTCCAGAACATCCTCTGGAAGCGGCGTTGGTTGGTCCTGGTCATTGCCGCCGAGGTTTTTCTGGTGACCTCTGTCGTGACCTTCCTGCGGACGCCGCAGTATGAGGCGTCGGCCCGGGTGATGATCGAGCGTGCGACGCCACAGGTTCTCGATGGCCAGGACGTCATGCCGATGGCCTGGAACGAGTTTGAGATCCAGCGCTTCTATCAGACGCAGTACCTGCTGATCCGGGATCCGCAGGTGCTGGTCCGGACTCTCGATCATAAGAAGTATCCGCTGCGGGCGGCGCTGATGCCGCGTTTCGCCAACAAGGATGATCAGGACGGCGGAGAGGCGGCGGCGCCGCCGACCGACGCCGACTTGGCCAAGTGGATTCGGGATCGCCTCGAGATCCAGCAGCTCGAATACTCGAACGTCGTCAAGGTGTCCTTTCGGGACTCGTCACCGCAACTCGCCGCGCAGGTCGTCAACTCGGTCGTGCATAACTACCAGGACTACTTCGTAAAGGAAGTTGGTCTCGCGCCCCGTAAGAAGGCCAACGAGTTCCTGGATAGTGCGATACAGGATGCGCAAGCCGCGTTGAAAGACAAAGAAGAAGACCTCCGCTCCGCGAACGAGAAGGCCAAGCTCAAGATGTCCGCCAGCGAGTCTGAGATGGGGAATGACCGGCTGAAGAGTCTCTACCTTGGGCTGACGGAAGCAAAGGCTCGCCGCGCCCAGGCGGAGGCCACGCGGGAGGGTTACCTCGACTCGGGTCCGAACGGTATTGCCTCGGTGCGCAATAACTCTCAGGTTCAGTTTTATCGGGAGCAAATCACGGGGATGCAGCGCGACATTGCTCAGCTCGAGGGTAAGGTCGGCCCCGACTGGCCGCGTCTGAGGGAACTGAGGGCCGCGATGGTGGAAACCAGGGTGAATCTGGAGACCGTCGAGCGTGAACTCTATGCTCAGGCCATCGAGAGTGCCGAGTCGGACCTCGCCATCGCGAAGCGTCATGAAGAACAGCTTGCGGCTCTCTACGAGGCGGAGAGCAGCAGCGCGGACGACCTGCGCGTGCGCTCCCAGGATGTCGACAAGCTCCGACGCGCCTATCAGCAGCAGGAACAGGTGCTCAAGCAGGCCCTGGCGCGACGCGACGAGATGGCTCTCGGTGCGGGGCTGGATGAGATCCTGCGCCAGCAGATCGTGATTGTCGGAGAGGCGGCTCCCCCGGATCAGCCTGCGGTGCCACGGGTGAAGTTGAACCTCGCGCTCGGCATGCTCTTCGGCCTCTTCCTCGGGGTGGGCGCCGCCTTCCTTGCGGAGGCGATGGACAACAAGATCCGCGGGGGAGCACATCTGTCGGAGTTGACCCGTCTCCCCCTGATTGGCGCGATTCCGCGCGTGGAGGGCAGCGCCAAGCCGCGTCTCGTCTTCGCGCGGAAGAAAGGCAGGAAGAAGGGCAAGAGTCCCGGCACGACGCCAGTCATGTCGATGGAAAAGAACCACGATGTGGAGGAGTCGTTCCGTGCGTTGCGCTCGGCACTGCTTCTGTCTCAGACAGACCGCCCGCCGCGCTCGCTCATGATCACTTCCGCCCTGCCGGGAGAGGGGAAGAGCACGATTGCTGCGAACCTCGGCCGCACCCTCGCTGCCTTCGGTTCCAAGACGGTGCTGATCGACGCGGACCTGCGTCACCCGCGCCTGCACCGGGTCTTCCATGGCTCGAAGGACCGGGGATTGACCAACGTTCTCGCATCGTCTCTGACCGTGGATGAGGTCCTCTTCGAGACCCCCTACAAGAAGCTCAGCCTGATCCCTGGAGGGCCCTGTCCCCCAGATCCGGCCACCTTGCTCGACAGGGAGCGGCTCAGCGCCCTGATCGACGATTTGACCGGGCGCCTCGGCTACGAGTTCGTCATCGTGGACACGCCGCCCGTGCTGGTCTTCGCCGATTCCTTCAACATCGTTCCTGCGACCGAGGCGACCATCTTCGTCGCCCGCTCGATGTCGACCCATAAGGATGCGGTCAAGGAAGCGATGGAATCACTGCGCAAGGTCAAGACCCGTTTCGTCGGTGTTGTGCTCAATGGCGAGATTGCCGAGGAGCACTCGGGTAGCTATTACCGCTACTACAATTACCGGCGTGGCTACTACCGCAAGGCAGCGGAAAGTCGTGCGAAGGACGCCGAAGCCGTGCGCGATCCGGAGAAACATCACCAGGCGGTCTAGACATCCGGCTGGATCGCTCGTGAGCCCTTCGCCTGGGGCCGGGCAGCTGCTGTCAGGTCTGTGTGTCTTCTGGACCTGACGGTATTGTCCGCAGGTCTTCGCTACGAAGCGTCACGGACAATCTGGACGGCGAGATCACATGAAAGCGGCCATCCCCCGCCGATCAGACGAACTCAGCTGATTGGAGGGGGATGGCCGTTTTCATATGATCTAGCGCAGCGTGCGCTCCAGCTGCTGGAAGAAGCTCTTTACCTGGGGGTGATCCGGCCGGATCTCTGCCGCACGATTGAAGTAGGACAGGGCCTCCTGGTAGTGGTGGTTATTGCGCGCGATGACTCCTAGAAAAACCAGGGCATTCAGGCGTTCTCCCTCGCGTAGCGGCTCAAGGCGGGGGTCCAGGGCCCGGGAGAATGCGGCTGCGGCTTCCGGCTCCTGTCCTGCCTTGTAGAGCGCCCTTCCATAGTAGTAGTCGATCTTCGTGGGTTGAGTGCCATCGCTCTTCAGCACGGGGACGAGGTCCTCGAGGGCTTCCACCATACCGAGACCGGAGTAGGTCAGGGCGCGTGCCTCATCGTAGCTTCGTCGCTCCTGGGGATCGCCCGGGCCCTCCGCATCCCCCGCGTCCAGAACCTCGAGAGCCTGTTGGAGGCGTCCGCGATTGGCCATACGGAAGGCCGTGGTGGAGCGCAGTCGCCAATGTTCCGGATAGCGTGCGAGGGCCCGCTCGAGAACGATCTGGGAGCCGACGTAGTCCTTGTTAGTGGTCGCGAGGTACCGTGAGAGATGGATGGCTGCCAGCGGGGTGTTGGGAGTCGCCTCCATCAGGTCCGCAAGCGAGAGTGTTTCGCCGCCAAGGATCTGGTAGGCCTCCTTAGCTTTCTCGGGCGCCATGGCGAGTAGTTCCCTGACGACTCTCCGGGCTTCTGCCGGATTCCCAGCGCGCATCCAGGTCTTGGCCACGACGAAGCGCCGTTGCCGGTCGAAGGGTGCGAGGGTCTCCGCCCGGTCCAGGTAGTGGCGAGTCAGCGGAACGAGATTCTTGGGGACCCCTGACCGTGCGGGATCGATCGCGACCAAGGACTGGGAAGCGAGCCAGAGGGAAAGGCGCAGATCACCCCGCAGGGGAGAGCGCTGCGCGGCGGATTGAAGGGCGAGCATGGCGGCCCCCAGGGGTCTTGCGGCGCTCTGGGTCGACCCCTTGTCCGAGCGCCACTGGGCGAGGACCTCGCTGATGACACCCCGGGCCCAGCGTCTCGTGTGGTTGCTCTCGGCGGCGAGACGGGGCGGGCCCTCCGGTCGCACGGGCAGCGGCCGCAGGTTCCAGAGGGTCAGGGAACTCAACCCGAGGAGCAGCGCAGCGAGGATGACGGTGCTGCGCGCCCAGGCTCCGGGGTCTCGCGAGTGCCGCTGCTGGGGGCCCCAGGAGAGAGGGGTGAGCCAGGCGCCAGCGAGCAGCAGGGCAGGGATGGCGACGCCGGAGAGCTGAAGCGAAAAATCGACGGTCTCGTGGATGGCGAGGGCCAGCATGGCTGCGGATATCGCCAAGGTGAGCGCTAGGCCTCGTTTACGCTTCGTGACGATGACCGCTCCGTAACCCAGCGCGAGCAGCCAGGCGATGAGAAGGGGCAGGCCGACCAGTCCGGTGTCAGAGATCCACTCGAAGTAGTCGCTGTGCGAATGGAGGGTGCGCGTGGGAGTCTCGGCGTGGCGGAAGAAAGGGTGGACATAGCGATAGGTGCCGACGCCGCTGCCCAGGATGGGGAAGGCCCGGACGATCTCCAGCGTGGACTGCCAGATGCCGATGCGGCCCCCGATGTCGAGCGAGACATCCCCGACGTCGTTGGCCAGGGGTTCCGGCGGCCGGATCCAAGTCGCTCCTGAGACGAGGGTGACGAGGAGCAGGCCGATGACGAGTCCGCCGGCCATGCGAGAGTGTTTCTGCTTCAGGCGAAACAGGGCGACTGCGGCAAAAAACACGAGGCCGACAGCGGCCGCGGCGAGCCCGGCGCGGGAGGATGACCAGATCATCGCGAGGAGAATGACTCCCGCGGCCGTGCCCCCGAGGGCTGTTTTTGCTGCGCGATCGGAGACGGTGTCCGTTCCGTGCAGCCAGAGTTCGGTCAGGAGCCCGAGGAGGCAGAACAGTCCGAGCGAGAGAAGCGCAGCAAAGTGATTCGGACAGATGAAGGTGCCGCTCGCTAGCGGAATGTAGTGGGTTCGAGCCAAGTACAGGATGTGGAAGTTCCCGGAGAGGGACTCCGCAAGTCCGTAGATTGCCTGAAGAAAGGCACTCAGTGCGATGGCGCCGACCAGCAGGCGCCGGTCGCGGCTGCTTCGTATCGAAAGCAGGCCCACGAAGAAGGCGGCGAACGCGATGGTCAGGCGCAGAGCCCCGTCGAGCCCGCCGTCGGGGTCCACCGCGAGGGGGTGCCATCTCTCTTCCGGGCGCTCCCCGCCTGCGAGCTGGGCCAGGGCACGCTCGGTATCAACGAGTTCGGCGTTCGCACCGGGGAATGCCAGTGATGCCGTGGCCTCCTTTGCGAGCCGGGGCGAAAGGGTCGAGATCAGCGCCGGGGGCAGGGGCAGGAGTTGGAAGAGAGCCAGTCCGACGCACGCGAGCGCGAGCCACGCGAATCGTGCAGGAGGGCGGGATAGCTGATCCCTGTCAAGCCAGACCATCACGAGGGCTGCGCCGAGCAGCAGTGCGAGGCAGACGAGGACCAGCGGGTGGGTGGAGCCGAAAGGCACCGGTGCAAGTATCGCGAGCGCGCAAGCGATCATCAGGCCTACTTTGTGGCCGATCCCTTTTCCCTCCATCGACAAGAATCCTCCTCTGGCCGGCTCGACCAGTAAACCGCTGCTTTATATCGCGGCTTGGAGTCCTGGTCCATGGCTGTTCGCGATCGACCGGAGTCACCTTTGCCCCCGGAAAGCCGGCGACGTGGGTGCGTGGTTGGCGTGGCGAGAGTAGATTCTCCCCATGTTTCTCGATCCCCCCCTCTGGGCGAACATCCTCGCAGGCCTGTCACTGGCGATCCTCGGAGTTTGCGCGTACGCCTACGTGGGGTATCCCTTCGCTGCCTATTGTTTCTTTCGAGAGAAGAGCAGAGATGGGGAGGATGTGGAACTCGGGGCCGTACCGAAGCTCAGCGTCCTGCTGGCGGCGCGCAACGAAGCGGGGGTCATTCGTCAGCGGATCGAGAACCTCCTGGATCAGGATTATCCCGTCGATCGACTTGAGGTTCTGGTGGTTTCGGACGCGAGCGACGACGGGACCGACGCCATCGTCCTTTCCTTCGCAGATCCGCGGGTCCGGCTCTTTCGTCAGGAGCAGCGTCAGGGCAAGACCGCGGGCATCAACCTCATCGGTGCCGAGGCGACGGGAACGATCTTCGTCCAAACAGATGCGAACGTCTTCTTTGCTCCGGGTACCCTGGCGGCGCTCGCTCGTGCCTTCGCCGATCCTTCGGTTGGGGTGGCAATCGGCGAGGTGAGTTTTACCAACGAGGACGATCCGCTCGTGGCCTCGGGTGAAGGGCTTTACTGGCAGTTCGAGACCTGGACCAAGCATGTCGAGGCGCAGCGCGGGCTGCTCGCGGTCGCCAACGGAGGCATCTACGCGCTGCGGCGCCATCTCTGGCGTTCGCTGCCGGTCTACGTCGCCGGGGATGCCGCGGAGCCTCTTCTCGCGGCGCGCGAGGGCTATTGCAGCGTCGTGGCGCCCGGTGCCCTGGCCTTCGAGCGCGCCGCGGCGAGTCACGGAGAAGAATACGAGCGCAAGGTTCGCATCATCGCCCAACAGGTCGCATGCGCGAAATGGCTTGGCGTGCTCAGTCTCCCGGGAAGAACCGCCTGGGCCTACGTATCCCACAAACTGCTGCGTTACGCGGTGCCTTTCATTGCCGTCGATGCCTTTTGTCTCGCGTTGGCTGCCACCCTGGGAGGTTCCCCTTGGGGCCTGCTTGCTCTCCTGCTGATTCTCGGACCTCTGGCGGCCGCGCTGCTCGCTCTTCTGCCTTGGCCGGGGCCGATCGCACGAATCTTCCGGATTCCCCTCTACCTCGTTGTGATCAACCTGGCGGCTGCTTCCGGTGTCCTCCGTGGGTTGACGGGCAACGCGCAACCAACCTGGGAGGTACCCCGGAGCACACGAGAGAACTCCCAGTCCCAGAGGCCGCGGAGCTCGTAGCTCCTGCTTGTCGACTCCAACGCGCCATCAACCTGGGAGAATCCCCTGAGTACGCGGGAGCCTCCCAAGTCCATGGGCCACGTGGCGCGCAGGCCCCGGCCGCTGACTCCAACAGGGAATCAACCTG
>JANTFM010000209.1 GCA_024763475.1 Acidobacteriota bacterium
CACGCCAAAGCGCTATTCCGTGGCTGCCAAGGCCGCCCCTCGCGGCGGGAGCGCTTCCGAGTGCCGTCTCGCTCGCGGCGTCCTTCTCCGTGCTCTTCCTCGTGACCTGGGTTACCGGGCGGCGGGGGGCGGATCGCTTGGACGACGACGTGCGGGCGGTGATGGAGATCTAGCGCGAACCATGCTCGCGCTGGCTTGGCAGCTTCACGTATCTTCCGGTCTGGACCTGCCTGCGCCAGCGCGGCCGCAGCCGAAGGGCTCATGAATCGTCCAGCCATATCAGTGGGGTTTCGCAGAAATTCGTCACACTCTTCGCCTGCCAAGGGCGCTCCTGGCTGCGTTGGGCTCCTCCCCACAACACTAGGAGAGTCCTGTCGCTGCCCGCGCGTGATCCAGCACCTCCCTTGCGATGGTACGGGCCCGGCGGGCGCCTTCTTCGAGGACGTCGTCCACATAGTTGGCGTCCTCGGCAAGTGCCACGCGCTTGTCACGCAGGGGGCCGAAGCGGCGGATGTACGCCGCGTGGATGCGCTTCTTGAGCTCGCCGTAGCCGACGCCGCCCCTGACGTAGATTTCCCGGAATTCGGTGGCCTCAGCTTTGTCGAGGAGGCGGTAGATCTGCATCAGGGAGTCGTTCGGATCCTTGGGGTCGTCCACACCCTTGCTATCGGTCACGATGCGGGCGAAGTAGGTCTTCCAGGCTTGCTTATCCGTCATGCCCTCGGGGAGGAAGATGGGGATCGTGTTGTGGTAGCTCTTGCTCATCTTCTCGCCATCGGTTCCTGGAACCCGTTCGCTCGCGCCGAAGCGCCACTCGGGACGCACGAAGGTGTCGGTGTCGAAAGCGGCGTTGAAGGCCGCCGCCATGTCCTGGGCCATCTCGACGTGTTGCTGCTGATCGCGACCGACAG
Organism: Acidobacteriota bacterium; assembly: GCA_024763475.1. Taxonomy (GTDB): domain Bacteria; phylum Acidobacteriota; class Polarisedimenticolia; order J045; family J045; genus JANTFM01. The sequence goes on from JANTFM010000209.1 coordinate 912, forward strand.
GGACGACATTGGAGCGATAGATCAGGATGTCCGAGGCCATCAGCACCGGGTAGGAGAAGAGCCCCATGCTCGGTTTGATGCCCCTCGCCATCTTGTCCTTGTAGCTGTGAGCACGCTCCAGCAGGCCGAGCCCGGTACAACACATCAGCAGCCAGGTGCACTCCGTGACCTCCGGCACATCGGACTGGCGGAAGAAGCTCGCCTTGGCCGGATCGAGACCCAGCGCGAGGTAGTCGAGCGCGACATCCCGGGTCAGGCTGCGGAGGGCCGTCGCGTCCTTGATCGTGGTCAGGGCGTGGTAGTTGGCGATGAAATAGAACGCTGCGGCCGGATCCCGGGCCTCTTCCTGCAGCTGGATGTGCTGCTGGATCGCGCCGAAGTAGTTGCCGAGGTGCAGAATGCCGGTGGGTTGGACGCCCGAAAGAATGCGCTTCATCACGTGGTGCTCCCAAGTTCTGGAATGACGCGGAGTATAGGGGGTGGAGAGCCGCGTTTCATGTCGCGAAACTCGGAGAGTGGCCCGGGCGTGCTAACGTCACTAGCTTGTTAGCAGCAAGGCCTGACCTTCAAGACGGCTACCTGCGGGCAGGCTTTCGGTGACTCCCTGAGGAAAGGAGTGCGTCGATGGTGCCAGACGATCAGTCGGCGAAAGGCGCGGAAAAGCGCGAAAGCGAGGGGGTAGAGCCCGTCCTGCGGGTCAGGCGAACGCTCAAGCTGGGCTCGCGGAAAGCCCTCGGTGTTCTTGTCAGCCGCTACCATCTGTTCAAGCGCTGGCTGCTCGTCGTCATCTTGGTGCTCCTCGGCGTCGCGTTCTGGCGCAGCGGTGATGTCAAGACGATTGCGGCGGGTGTCGCGATTTTCCTGTTCGGAATGGCATTCCTCGAGGAGGGTTTCACGGCCTTCACCGGCGGTTTCCTCGAGAAGATCTTGAAATCGTCGACGGACACCCTGTTCAAGAGCCACGTCTTCGGGATCGTGAGCACCTCGTTGATGCAGTCGAGTTCGTTGGTTTCCGTCATTACGATCTCCTTCCTGAGCGCGGGGCTGATCGATCTTCTGGCCGGGATCGGCATCATCTTTGGTGCGAATATCGGCACGACAACGGGCGCGTGGTTGATGGCCGGCTTCGGCGTGAAAGTCAAGATCTCGGCGTATGCGATGCCGATGCTCGTGTTCGGCCTGATCCTGAGCTTCCAGGGCAAGAAGGAACTCAAGGGCACCGGGAAGATCCTCGGGGGCCTCGGCTTTCTCTTCCTCGGGATTCACTACATGAAGGAGGGCTTCGAGGCCTTCCAGCACACGATCGATCTCGCGGCGTTCGCCATGCCCGGCTACGGCGGCCTCTTCGTGTTCGCCGGGATCGGGATCCTGGCCACCGTGATCATGCAGTCCTCCCATGCGACGCTGATGCTGATCATCGCGGCGCTCGCCGCGGGGCAGATCACCTACGAAAACGCTCTCGCGCTCGCCATCGGTGCCAACATCGGCACGACCATTACGGCGATTCTCGGCTCGCTCAGTTCGAACATTGCGGGTCGGCGCCTGGCCGCGGCCCACCTGATCTTCAACACGGTGACGGCTGTGATCGCGATCGCGTTCATCAAGCAGTTTCGGTGGATCGTCGACGAGGTGGCGGGGGTCGTTGGCATCGCCGCAGACGACTGGACTCTCAAGCTCGCCGTCTTTCACACGCTGTTCAATGTTGTGGGGGTGCTCGTGATGGTGCCCCTGGCCTCGCGGCTGGCCCGCTTCCTCGAAGCGTTCTTCGTCGGCTCCGCAGACGAGGACGGGGAGGTCCAGACCCTCTACCTGAACGAGGCCGCACTGCAGTACCCGGATACGGCGCTCGAGGTCCTTCGGAAGGAGACGCTGCACCTGTTCGAGAACGCGTTCGAGATCGTGGCGCACGGTTTGAATCTACACCGGGAGGACATCCGCTCGGATCGCCGCCTCGAGACCATCGTGCACCAGGACGATAGCTTCGAGATCGACGTGATGCCGATGTACTACCGCCGAATCAAGAGCCTCTACAACGAGATCGTTGCGGCGGCGACCCGCGTGCGGGTCGATCTGCCGCTGTCGGAGCTCCAATCGAAGCAGGTGCACGGGATTCGCATCGTCTGTCGGCACATCGCGGAGATTGTGCGGGATGTTTCCTCCATGCGAGCCAACGTGAAGCGCTTCGCTGCCTCGTCCAATGAGGACATCAAGGAGGAATACAACCAGATTCGCCAGGGTGTCGCCCGAACCCTCCGGCAGGCGCTGCGGATTCGCGATACCGAGGACGATGTGCTCGCGCTATTGATCATTCGTGCCATGCAGGAGGAACTCGAAGAGGCTGACGTGCTGGCCAATGGGACGCTCGACCGCCTCGTGCGTCAATCGTTGATCACGAGCCGCATGGCAACAAGCCTGATGAACGACAGTTCCTACGTCTACGACATTCGCAAGCGGGTGATCGAGATCGCCCAGCGCATCTTCCTGCCGGAGGGGAGCGATCTCAGGCAGATCGAAGACGAGTTCCTCCTGCAAGAAGGTGACTTCAGCGAGGTCGCGATGGAGAAGGATGAAGCGACGGTCGAATAGGGGGTGACACGGTGGGCCAGAAGAAGAAGATCGCGAAGATTCTCGAGGCGCTCCAGGGGCTCGCAGGCGACGATGTCCGCGCAAAGAAGCTCAAGAAGAGGAAGGCTTTCGAGACCTTTCTCCGGAAGCTCGAGGGTCGAAGGCGGACGGTCGAGAAGAAGCTCGCCGAGGCCGATCCGGGAGACAAAGAGTTGATCGCCGTTCTGGGCGAGGACCTCGAGCGGCTTCTGAAAGCCATCAGACGAGGGAAGAAGCTCCTCAAGGACATGTGATCGCTCCAGGTTTGACAAGGGGACTCCTCATGCCGAGACTCTCCGCTCGAGTTCTCTTCTAACGGTGTTGGTACACGGAGGCCCCATGGAAGGAAAGACGTCGTTTCTCCCGGTGGACGAGCAGCTGGAGCGGCTCCTGCGTGGCATAGTCGATCTGACCACCGAAGAGGAGTTGATCAAGAAGCTGAAGCATTCCCGCGAAACCGGCCGGGGCCTCATCGTGAAGGTCGGTTTCGATCCCACCGCGCCGGATATCCACCTCGGGCACACCGTGCTGATGACCAAGATGAAGGAGTTCCAGGACCTGGGGCACCAGATCGTCTACGTCATTGGCGACTTCACCGCCGCGATCGGCGATCCGACGGGTCGTTCGAAGACCCGGCCGCCGCTCTCGCGAGAGCAGATCCTGGCGAACGCGGAGACCTATACCCGCCAGGCTTACATGATTCTCGACAAGAGCCGGACGCGGACAGCCTTCAATTCGGAGTGGCTCGATACTCTAGGTGCCCAGGGAATGATCCACCTCGCGGCTCGCTACACGGTGGCGCGGATGCTCGAACGCCGGGACTTCAAGGAGCGCTACGAGAAGAACGCGCCGATCTCGGTCCACGAGTTCCTCTACCCGCTGGCGCAGGCCTACGACTCTGTGGCCCTCAAGGCGGACGTGGAACTTGGCGGTACGGACCAGCTCTTCAATCTGAATGTCGGCCGGGACATCATGCCCAGCTATGACCTCCCGCCGCAGGTGCTGATGACCCTTCCGCTGCTGGAAGGGACGGACGGTGTGAACAAGATGTCGAAATCGCTCGGCAACTACATCGGCATGACCGAGGAACCAAGCGAGATCTTCGGCAAAGTGATGTCCATTTCCGATGACTTGATGTATCGCTGGTACGAGCTGCTGACGGAGAAGGGCCTGACGGGAGCACAGGAACTTCGGCGGCAGGTCGAGAGCGGAGAGGCCCATCCCCGGACGGTCAAGGTGGAACTGGCTGCCACGATCGTTGCTCGTTTTCACGGGGTCCAGGCTGCCGCGGAGGCCCAGTCGGGGTTCGAGCAGGTGTTCGCGCGCAAGGAAGTGCCCGATGAGATCCCGGAGTTCGAGCTTCCCGCCGGGGGCGAGGATCTCCGGCTCCTCCAGGTGTTGAAGGACGCGTCGCTGGCCAAGTCAGGCGGAGAGGCCCGCCGCCTCGTGCGAGGCGGTGGGGTGAGGATCGATGGCGAGAAGGCGGGGTCCGAAGACCTGGCCCTCAAGCGCGAGGGTGAGTATCTGCTACAGGTCGGCAAACGGCGCTTCCTGAAGGTACGCTTCGTATAGCTCGTGACCGGAGAGATGTCTGCATCGTGGGGGCACGATGCCGGACAGAGAATCGCCAAAGGATGGGCGGGAGTCCGCTTCGCTCAGCGTTGTCTCCAGTCGACGAGGGCAGTGAAGACCAGCGTGCGTTTCTGTCCTGCTTCGAGCGGCAGGACCCAGATCAGGGCGGACCCGCTGGCGGTCGTGGGTTTGGGCTGCGCGGAGACCAGTTCATACGAGCCCCCCATGGGCTGGCGGATTTCAACCCGCGCGATCTTGTTCGTGGGATTCTCGATCCGGATCTCGACCGTAGCCTGGTGCCGGAAACCCTTCTGCCCCGCACCGTCATAGCGGGTTCGTCTCCAGCGCAGAGGGAGGTCGCGGACCTCGCCGAGTACGAGTTCCGCTTCCTCTCCCGGTGCGGTGCGAACGAGTGGACTGCGGCCGAGCGACAGCCACCCGCCGCCCTCTTCATTCAAGCCCACGCTGACCAGGCCAGCCGGGAGGGCCTTGCCCTGCGGAGCGACGAAGCGCAGATGGCGCCTGCCGACCAGGCGCTGATCATCTTCGACTCCCGAATAGCGCGGGGCTGGTGCCTCGAAGACCACGAAATCGTTGAGCGAGACCTCCTGACTGTCCCGCAAGTCCAGGAGTTCGATGCGGGGTCCGGTCAGCGAGAGCGGCTCGTCGAGTTGAAAAAGCAGCAGGTCCTGGGAGCGGCTCTCGACAGCTGCCGGAGGAGCGGATGAAACGGAATCCATCATCGCGACCTTCTCGACGCCGGCGTAACTCCTGCTCGGGGAACGCGGCTCGGGGACGTCCCCGGCCACCAGGCGGATCCTCGCCCGCGCCAAGCTGGAGTCCCCCGGCAGGTGAAGTTCCGCACGGGTGTAGAGGCGGGCGTTGCCGCCGCCTTGCGCGAGATCCAGGACATGCAGCGCGCGCCAACTCCAGTTGCGGACGTGATAGCGCAGGTGAAGAGCTTTCCGCGCCGTACGCGGCAGGGTTGTGACCAGGCTCCAGTCTCGGCTGTGACGCAGGGGATGGCAGATGACACGTTCGGCCTCGACGGCCACCGTGGCCCCGCTGCTTGCCTGAATCAGCGCCACACGACCTCCGTCCGCGTAGACCAGTGTTCCTCCACTGAAGCTCGCCAGCGACGCCTGGCCAGAGCCGGCGGGAAGGATCTTCACCTCCTGTCCCAGGCAGGCTGCCAGCATGCCGCCGAGGCCGCCGTAGGGAGGCTCTAGGGTGCTGCTCAGCGCGGTGCCCCCGCGCGCAATCGCCTGCAGGCTCTCGGGGTCGAGAGCGCCCGGCAGCCTCAAAGTGATGCGAGAGGAAGCTGTTGCGGCCTCGTCGAGAGGAAGATCTCGCTCAATCCAGGCCCCGCCACCCTGGTAGACCGTGACGCGGGCTGAGTCGTCTCCCAGGGCTGGCAAGACGAGGAGTAGCAGGAGTGCGGTGGCGGTCAGTCGGCGCATGAGAATCCCCTTTGGTCGATTGCGACGGGTGTCAGCATAGCAGCCTGGAATACGCAACGGACCTCACGGGCTCGGCTTGCCAGCCGCGGGCGGCGGCGTTAGCCTGCCGTTTCCTTCCCGGCCTGCGGCGAAGCCACCCGGTCGCGCCCGTTTCCGGGAAAAATAGGAGTCTGCTCATGATTGGTCGGATCACCGTTTCCGGCATACGTTTTCACGCCTACCATGGTCTGACGAAGCTCGAGAGGCAGGTGGGCGTGCGCCACAAGGTCGATGTGATTCTGACCGCGGACATCTCCAAGGCTGCGAAGAGCGATAGCATCGACGACACGATGGACTATCGCGCGATTCATGATCTCGTGGTTCGCGTCGGCCGGGAAAACTCCTTCCATCTGATCGAGACTCTTGCCTCGAGGATTTGCGGAGAGATCCTGAGGGATTTTCGCTGCGATCAAGTTGAGGTCTCTGTCTGCAAGGAAACCCCTGTGCTCGATGGCATCCTTGACACGGTCGGGGTCGAACTCGTGATGACTAGAGGAGACATTTCGTGATTGTACGCAGGAGTTACCGTTTCGAGGCCAGCCACCAGCTGCCGCGCCATCCAGGAAAATGCCGTCGGCTCCACGGGCACAGCTACCGCTTTGTCGTGGAGGTCGAGGGACCGATCGAGCCC
>JANTFM010000210.1 GCA_024763475.1 Acidobacteriota bacterium
ATGATCAGAGATGTACTGGGATCCATGGTCCATGCGTAACAATAGTCCACGTGCAACATCGTCCTCCATCGAGCCGAAATGTTCCTCGATCCCCATCTTCACCGATTCCAGCCACTGAAACGCGTGCCGAACTTGCACACATGCCAGCCGACACATTCTGCGTTCCCGTGCTCCACGGCGGAAAACACCCAAACCCACCTCTCATCTAAGGTGAATACCTTCGCACCGTCCGTGCCCCAGTTGATGATTGGCTCGACTGCTGCCGGCTCGTTCGCTTGAAGCCTGGAGGGAAGCTACGAACTCCTGATCGACGCACTGCGGTGGCAACACCAGGTCGCGATGTTTCTCCGCTCAGGACAGCTCGACAATACCGTGAGATTCACTGTCAGTTTGCCTTGACAGGCGAGGGTCTGCTTTCGTAACCTCCGATCTCGGGTTCGTCCCATTCGCATCAACACCGACCGGACAGCTGCCAACCAAGTAGAAAGCATGTCTTCCGAAGAGAACTTTCCGGTTTCTTTCTGGCTGCCAGGAGATGTCTATGTCCAAGACGATCATCCGTACGATCTACCTGTTCCTCGTATCAACACTGTTGTGCGCGGTCTCACCTGCCGCTGATACGCCACGCTCATCAAGTCAGTCTGCTCATCCAAACTTCCGCGAGATCACGAAGCAGATCCGCGAGGGAGGATTGCTCGAACGCTTCACCGAGAAAGAGCTGAAGCAGTACCACCGATGGAATTGGTTCTGGCGCTATCGGACCGGCCTTGACGGCGACATGGGAAGGGCGTCTCGCGTGGCGACTGGCTTCCTGCAGCAGATGACGAATCGACCCGACGGCCCTGACGGCGGGCCGAATTCCCCGACGCCTGCCCACTGGACACCTTTGGGCCCCATCTATCCCGTTGCCGGGTACAGTTATTCGAGTGGCATTGGGAGAGCGCAGACGATATGGGTCGATCCCAACGATCACGATTTCATGGTAGTGGGTGCTGCGACCGGAGGTGCGTGGAAGACGGTGGACGGCGGAGTCTACTGGATTCCGCTGACGAACAACGTCATCACGATCGGTATCTCCGATATCGAGGTCAATCCCGCCAATCACGATATCATTTATCTCGCTACCGGCACCCAGACCAACGGCCTCCTGCGCGGCCGGTACGGCATCGGCGTTTTAAAGACAACCAACGGCGGCGCAACATGGAGCAACACGAGCCTTAGCTTCGACCCCAAAGACCAACAGATGGTCATCGAGTTGCTGATGGATCCCGATAATCCAAATATCCTGTTTGCGATGACCGAGCACCGCATTTATCGCACGAAGGATGGTGGCGCAAACTGGTCCCTTCTGACCGAGCTTCATGACATGAACGGTGTCTGGTTTCGGGATATGAAGTTCAAACCAGGCGATAGCAATACGCTCTATGTTTGCGGCGCCAACGCCAACTGGCCACAAACAGGCACTCAGGCCAATCACGCGATCTGGCGACTCGACCTCGATGGAGACGACATCCACGAGACTCAGGTCGGCTTGAACTTCGACCTTCCTGCGGACTCGGAGACCGAATTCATCGCCCTTGGCGTCAGGGACGATCAGCCGGACACGGTGTATGCCGGCTACCGCGTAGGTGTCCCTCAGGGCACCCACGTAAGCCATCTAAAGCACTTCTACAAATCCACGGATGAGGGCCTCAATTGGAGCCTATTGTCAAGCCCGAACAAGTCGTACATTGCGAACGGTTTCATGGACATTGACTGGTCTCCCAATGGAAATTTCTACGTCACGAGCTACCACCTCTATCGCTCCGGCAACGAACTCGTAAGCCTGTCGGACAATACTGCGGGAATGCATGTAGACATCCGGCAACTGGAGTTGTTTCCCCAGGACGACGGAACCGACCTCCTGCTTGCCGTTACCGACGGCGGTGTGTTCCGCTCTTCGAACAGCGGGGCCACCTGGGCTGCCATCAGTGGGACCTTGCAGATCAACCAATTTTACTCGGTTGCGGTTCACGAGAGTGTTCCGGACCTGATCCTCGGCGGCACTCATGATTGTGGGACAATCAAGCACGCTTCCTCCACGTGGCGCATGGTCTCCGGCGGGGACGGCGGCAGCGCTCTCATCGATCGCACGAACGCTGACCACATGTTCGTCACGGTAAACAAGGACTTGCTCAGGAGTCTCAACGGCGGAGCATTCTTCTACGGAACGCCGATCCATATGTCGAGACTGGACTCGCCGCTTCTTCAGCACCCGACCGACGCAGATACCTTCTACAGCGACAACGGCAGCAAGAGGATCTACGTTTCTACAAATGGCGGATCCAACTGGTCACTCTTCAACGACAACAGTCTTGGCGATGGAAATCTCATCGCAGCCATGGATATCTGCGGATCGAACCCGAATTATCTTTACTATGCCACGACCAACAATTACTACGATAACGGATCACTGATCCGCACGAATGACGGTGGAGGCCACTGGACTGTCTTGGACCTCCCTCCAGAACTTCCGCTGGGCATTACGGGTCTCGCAAGCCTTGAGATCAACGATACCAATCCGGACGAGATCTGGATTGGGCTCGGCTTTTTCGAAGAGGCACACAAGGTCTATCACTCGAGCGATGGTGGTGTGAATTGGATCAACGAATCGACAGGATTGCCAAACTTCCCAGTCAATCGCCTTCTGTTCGACACGGACAACGACTGTCTCTACGCGGCCACGGATGTTGGTCTCTATTATAAGACAGCCTCGCTGGATTCTTGGGAGCGCTACGGAAGGGGACTGCCCTATGTGCTCGTGGCAGACATGAAGATCCACCGCAGCACAGGGAAGCTGATCGTTGCAACTTACGGTCGGGGAATGTGGGCGATTGACCTCTACGAGGCACCCTAACCCGCCTGATTCATGAACCTTCGAGTCGAAACGCCGTGGATGTATGCTGGATTGCTCACAGACGGGAATTTGCGATTGAGGCGTGGCCGCAGGCCACCCCGCAGGGAGTGAATCCCTGTCGGTGGACAATAGGTCACGAAGTGCCCGGCCAGCGTGCAGCTACGGTGTTTCGGTCGACGAGTTCATGAGGAATGCGAGCTAGGATCCGCTGTTTCGCGAACTCACGAGATAGAAGAATGCCGCGGGTTGAGAGGGGCCTGCCGCGCCCATGTCCACATGGAGTGGCGCCGTGGGTTCTCCCACGCCCGAGAAGCCCGTATCGGCCTGCTCGCTGCGCGTGACCTCGTAGAAGGTCGCTGGCCCGTGGCCGGGATCCTCCGCGGGTTCCGTCCACTCGAGGCGCAGATCAAAACCAAGCCTCGTGACGAGGAGGGAATTTCCCACCGGGTTGGGCGGATCGAGCAGGGGCGCGCTGAACTCGTCGCAGAGCCATTCGTCACCGCTCAGCTCGAAGTCATCGAGACCTGCCTCGACGATGCTCTCCCCTCCCCCGTCGCTGACGACGAAGCGCAGAACCATTCCGTCAAAGGGCGTCACGAACTCGGTGAGTTCCTTGCGGACCTCGACCCAGTGGTTGGCCTTCGTCGTGACCTCCTCCACGGTGCGGAACCCGCCGCTCTCCTGGCTCACTTCAACCCGGTAGCTGTCCGGGCCGGGGCCGCCTCCGGTGTAGAACCAGCGCCAGTAGGAAAGCTCCAGCCGCTCGAAAGAAGCTGCGGAAAGAGCGGGCGTCTCGAGACTCGTCACCGAGTCCACCTCCGCGTCGTAGGGCGGTGCGATGACCGGCGGCTGCACGCTCTGGGTGTTCCAGGCGATCACGCCGGGATCCGGCGTGTGATCTGCGTCGGGGTTCGTGGTTTCGTCCTGGTAGTAGCTCGGATGGGGCTCCGTGCGCTCCCAGGCACCTGCCTGCTGGGTATCATCCACGATCCATCCCTGGTCGCTTTCCATGTCGTCGATCAGGAGAGTTCCCGGCCCGAGGGACCCTACCCGAACGGTGAAATGGCTGAGCGAACTCGACCCGCTCGCATCCCGCACGTCGAGCGTGAAGGGAATGCTCGCCGCGCACTCGGGACCCGTCGTGAAGCTGAAGTGTGGCGCGAGAGACTCCGCCGTCGCTCCGGCGAGAAGGTCCGGGAAGAAGGCAACATCGTTGTGGATCACGACGCCCGGCGCATTCGTCGTGAGGAGAGCGGAAATCCCGTAACTCGGAGCGTTGCGCGTGCTGCGCAAGGTGACGATCATCCCCGCGGTCTCGCCGACATCCAGCGCGCCGTCGGCGTTGCCGTAGTTCAGGTCATCTTCGACGATCGTATGGGCCTCGTACTTGAGCTTTCCACCTGCTGTAAGCACGGACTCGCCGACGAACGAGATGTCGTCGATGTAGAAACCACTCCGGCTGGTGCCGCCATCCTGGAGCAGGATGAAGCGAAGCTGAACCTGCGCCTCGTCATCCACGAACTCCGGCAGATCGAGGCGATACTCCTCCCAGCGCGTATCCCGTCCGAATCCGCGCCAGATCTCGGTCCAGTTTTCCCCATCGATGCTGACTTCGACGCGCCCCGGATCGTATGCGGGCTCATCGTTGAGCCAGCGCCAGAATCGCAGTTCCGCGTTGCGCAGTCCCTGCAAGTCGAACGGACCCGCCGTCAAAACGAACTCTCCCTGGGAGCTCCCGTAGTTTCCCGAGAGATTCGTAGCGTAGACGTTGTTGCCCGTATGGGCCTCGGAAGGCCCGCTGGTTCCACCGCTTCCCTGGGGTACACCGAATTCCCAACCGCCCGAGGGTCCGGAAACCGCCCACGCCGGATCTTCGTCCAGGCTCTCGCTCAGGAAGGGGTTCGCGGGAATGCCTCGGGTGATGCGCAAGGGAGAATCGCTACCGCTGCGGCAGAGGGATTCGTTCGCGGCGAAGCTCACGCTTACCGTTGCCAGATGCCCGTCGGGCGCATCCTCGAGGACCTTGACGCGGAACGCACTCGTCGCCTGGTCCTCCGCCCCGGCTGCCAGATCGGGAATCGTCGCTTGGCTCTCGAGGATCTGCAGGTAAGGGTCATCGCTACTCAAGGTCGCCGTGACACCATCGACACTTCCGCCCGACGCAAGAACGTTGATCCAAAGCTCCACCTCTTCACCGGGATCGAGTTGTCCGTCGTTGTCGAAGGCCGCATCATCGACGACGAAGCGGCGCAGCTCCAGGCCGAAGGACCCCTCCGGCACGAGCCAGATGTCCTGCGAGACCGGCTCAAAGGCGACGCTCACCGGCCACTCCTGCCGCTGATAGGACGGAGCCTCGGCGTACCAGGTGTACTCACTCGGCTCGAGGATCCGATGGAAGAAACCATGACCGGGCATGCTCATGCGCGGCTCCTGATCCTTCGTGAAGACCTGCTCGGCAACGCCAATCTCGGCCTCGAGACCGGCACCGCTGCAGGCGTCGTAGATCCGCCCCTGGACCGAACTCCCGCTCATCCGGCGGATCAGGTACTTCCACCCCTCTCGGTTGCGAAGGATCGTGTCGTCCCTCCAGGTGTCATAGTCTGGCTGGAAACCCTGGCTCGCGGAGTTCATCTCGATCGTAAAGGCAATCGATCCCGTCGCCGCGTGCAGCCAGTCATCGCTGCCGCCGTCCACGTCGTAGAGCAGTTCGTAGGGGGTCCCCATTTCGTACCAGCCCGTGCCCGCATCGTTCTCAATCGACGCCGCGAGGGCGGAACCCAGCTCGCGGTGCGCGCGAAGATCCGGGTCGTCCGGAAGCGAAGGTGAGCAACCCATCGGATGCAGCACGAGTTCGGAGTAGGTGTGATAGGTCAGGGTGATCGAAGCGTTCGCCTGACGGGCCAGGTCCACGATGCCCTGGGTTTCGGGCTCCGAAGCGGCGGAAGGCCCCCGATAGGTGTCGGAACTCGGCGTTCCACTCGACCCGTTGCACCCGTCCGGTCCCCACGCGTAAGGATAGTTCCGGTTCGGGTCGACCCCGAAGGACCCATCGCCGTTGTCCCGGCGGTTCTTGCGCCAGTTCGTGTTGACGTTGAAGACGTGGTGGGTTCCATCCGGGTTGTGACAGGGGATGATGTAGATCTGGAAGTTGTTGACCCAGTCGGTCACCTCGGGATCAACCCCGTAGTTGTCCACCAGGTAGTCCGCCATGTCGATCAGCGCCTCAGGGGTCATGACCTCGCGGGCATGATGCTGTGAGACGAAGAGGATGCGTGGCTCAGCTTCATCAACATCGACGTTGTCCGAGATGAGCAAGCCTGCGACGACTCTGCCTTCCGCCGTCGAATAGGCATACTCGAAGCGGTGGGCAATCGACGGATTCGCGTCCGCAATGCGAGTTACCGCCGCATCCGACTCCGCCTCATCGTGGTAGTCGTTCAACGCTTCGGTGGATTCCTTGCTGGGCGTCAGGTCCTCGAGGATCCTCGCGCTAAAGCCAAGGCGTTCCAGTTCAGCCAGCCCGGCCTCGTCGACGATCAGGCTCGCCGTCCCGCTCTTGCGATGGTAGCCAGGGATGTCAAAGTCCAGGCTGCGCAGCAGCGACAGTTGCCGCGCCGGCTCGGTGATATCGATCTCGACCCGCAGAAGTCGCTCTGACCCAGGCGTGTCGCCCACTTGCCCAAATGCAGGAATGGATAACATCGAAGCAATACAAACAAGAAGAACAAGACAACTTCGCCAGCGACGAGACATTCGACCTCCCAGCAATCTACCGACGCGCCCGGCGCCGACCCGGTGAACCCTGGCCCCAAGCCGTCAATATACGATGATGTGCGCGGAGAGAAGCACCGTTTTCTGACCGCCTGGCGTCACTGTGAGTCCGGCCCCTGGACCGGCTGGGCTTCCGGCGCGGGACACTCGGCACTGACATCCGTCGCACTCTTCGCCGGCCAAGCACTCCGCTGACGGCGTTGGGCCTGCGCCCCATGCCCCTTCTAGCGCCGTCGGCCCGCCTTGCCGTGGACGCCGAGGCTTTGCCGAATCGTGCAACGCTTTTCGGGTCCTCGGCAGAATCTGTGGGGTGGAAAACCGTCCGTTTTCAGATGGCCCGCTGTTCTTGTGGGTCCCGACAGGCGGACAGCAGGCGCCGTCGACCCGGTGTGACTGGCGGCGTGAGGGGGCTTCGGCTCAGGATCCAGCACGGGGAAGGACAAGCGGGAATGTGCGGGGTCCCGAGGCCGCCGCGCTGCCGTCCTTCGCCTCGCCTCCCGCGTTGGGGTGAG
>JANTFM010000211.1 GCA_024763475.1 Acidobacteriota bacterium
TTTGAGCCGAGTACGGGTGCGAGGGCCCGAAAGGGCCCGGCCAGTGTGCAGATACGCTGTTTCGGCCGAAGGGCTCATGCATATTCCGGGCTAGGGGGCGGACAGGATCCGCCCCCTGGGATGCCAGCAATCGATCGCGGTTACGGAGCGACGACGACCGGGTTCAGTCCGGTGCCCGCGCCCTTGGCGTAATAGCTCCACTCGATCCAGGAACCGTCGTAGTTGAGCAGGTGGTTGAGATCCCAACCCATCAGGTAGAGGGTGAAGATATGGGTGGTGGTCCTTACCCCGGACTGGCAGTAGAAGATGTTCTGCACGTCCTTCTTCATCCCGAACTTGTCGACGACCTTCTGGACCTCTGCCGCGGTCTTGAACTCCGTGGGCTTGTCGTCGATCTTCTTGCGGAACTCCTTCCAGCTAATTAGCGTCGCCCACTCGATGCGTCCCTTGGTGTAGGCACCCTTCTTCAGCTTGGCCCCGGTCCACTCGTCCTTGCCACGCGTATCCCAGAGCTTCATCATCGGATCCTGCTTGGCGCGCCAGACATCGCTCATCGATGCGGTCAGGCGAGGATCGGCGATCTTCGCGACGAAGTTGCCCTTGATCTTGCCGATCGTCTTTCCGCCGAGGCGATCGACCTCGTATCCGGCGGCCTTCCAGGCAGGGTATCCGCCATCAAGGATCCGGACGTCCCTCTTGCCGTAGAGGTAGAACATCCACCAGACTCGGGTGGCGTCGTACTTCTCGTCGTAGATCACGACCTTCGAATTGTTGTTGATCCCGAGGCTGCGCGCGAATTTCTGGAAGTCCTCCCGGTTCATCGCCATGCCGCCGTAGGGGAAGGTTCCCGTGTCTTCTGCGGTGTAGGCCGAGCGCCAGAAACCGTAGCTATCGGGAATGTGCCCGGCGAGGAAGGCATCCTTGCGGACCACACCGAGTACCACCAGGTTCGGGTCCTTCTTGTCCATCATGGTTTTGAGTTCCTTGACCGTGATCAGCGAGTCACCACGCTCGAAACCCTTGTACTTTTCGCCAGCCACTGCCGGGGCGACCATCGCGAGGGCCGTCAAGGCAGCGAGAGCAACCATTACCCAACGAGTCCGCATCATCGTTTCTCCTCCCTGTAGGCCGTCCATTCGGCACAGGTTTGCGCGAAATCAACGTGCAATCGGCATACCAGTGGAAGGCCCCGACCCGCGACAAGCTAACCGTTCCGTTTTTCACGACTTAGGACATCAAGCGAAGCGACTGTTCCGAATGGGTATCAAAGAGGCGCGGCTATTCGTTACCGCCCTGTAACGACTGAAGATGCTCGGCAGGCGCCCAACCCAGGGGCAGAAGCGCACAGAACTCGCTGCCTTCGCCCTCGATACTCCGTACGGAGACCGTCCCGCCGTGGGCCTCGACGACCTCGCGGACGATCGTGAGGCCGAGACCTGTACCCTCGACAACCTGCTTGCGCCCGCCAGGAGTCCTGACGAACTCGTGAAAGACCTGATCGATGAAGCCCGCGGGAATCCCGATCCCCTCGTCGCGCACGCAGACCATGGCCTGCTCGCCCCGGCGCTCCGCTATGACCGTAACCTCTCCACCTTCGTTCGAGTAGATGATGGCGTTGTGCACCAGATTCCCGATGGCATGGACGAGATCCGGAGGAACCGCCCACTCGAGCACGAGAGAGGGATCAACCCGCGACAGGATTCGGATAGAACGGCTCTCGGCGTGCAAACCCATCTCGTCCACGACATCCGTGACGACCTGCGCGAGACTCACCCCCTGTGCCCACGGTGCTTTGGCCTGACCCTCGCGCACCTTCGTCAGCTCCAGGAGAGCGCTGACGATGGTCAAGAGCCCGTCCACGCGCTCCGACGCTCCCGCCAGAAGGCGCTTCCCCCGTTCGGAAGAGGGGTCGACAAGACCTGAGGTGAGTACGTCAAGCGAACTGCGTATCGTGCCCAGCGGCGAGCGGAGCTGGTGCGCGGAGATTTTCATGTAGTGCGACTTCCGCTGCTCGAGCTCCCGCATTTCGGCGAGCAGACGCGTGAGTTCCTCACTCCTCTCCGAGAGCGCAGCACTCGTATCGAAAAGCTTGATGCTGTGGCGTTTGAAGGAACTCATGACGGAGTCGGTGAGGTAGACCACCATGAAGAGGGCGAGGAGGAGCGCCCACATGTTCAGCTGCCGGTCCAGCCCTCCAGCCGCGCTGCCCGTGATCGCGTGATGCGCGAGGACACCCCACCCTTCCGCGATATAGAGCAGGAAGACCCCCAGACCCGTCGACGCCGCCAGGATGTACATGATGCTGGTCCGGATCATCACCGTACCGATCGCCATGTGAAACACGAAGAACACCTGGAGCGGGCTTTCCAGTCCTCCCGTGAAGTGCACCGTGATGCCGAGCGCCAGCAGGTCCATCACCATCTGCCGGATCGCGCAGCTACGAAGGTTCTCGTAGAGATAGTCAGTCGCGGCACGAAGGCGCCACTGGAAGAACAGGTTGTAGATCGCAACGAAGATCGCGACGAGCAGGAGGGCGGAACGCGCCTCGGTGAGACCCAGCGACGGGCTGATGATGGCGCCGAAACCAAGCCCGGCAACCGCCAGCCAACGCAGCTGCGCAAACCACCTCAGACGCTCGAAGAGCTCGGGCGCATAGATCACTGTGAATCGGGTGCGGCTCTCGGGGCTCAAGCGAGAACGTCCCTGACCTGCTCGAGGAGGATTTCGGGAGCCACCGGTTTCTCCAGGTAGCGATCACAGGGGACCCAGGACTCATCGACTTCCATGCGGACGTTGTAGAACTCGTCCACACCCGTGAGCATGATGATGGGGATCGTCTTCTTCTCCTCGTCGGAACGCAGCTGCCGCGCCACATCGAATCCTTCCGAGAGATGATCCATCATGACGTCGAGCAGAATGAGGTCGGGACGGGCCTCGTCAACTTTCCTGAGGCCTTCCGTGCCGTTCTCCGCACAACGAATTTCGTACTCGCTCTCGAGGACCGCGCTGATCGCCTCGCGGAAGATCGGATCGTCATCGATCAGCAGGATGGACTTCTTTGCCATGCATCCTCCCTTGTTATCTCTTATTTAGTGGGCTGGCCGTCCTCGGCTGCCTGTTTGCGCAGCTTGCGAACGAGATTCCGGACCCTCGCAGGGGTCAGCATCCCGTGGACCTCGTCACCCAGCATCAATGCGGGCGCGAGTCCACAAGCCCCGATACACCGCACCTGGTCCAAGTTGAAGAGGCGGTCAGCCGAGATGCCTCCCACCTCGACATCGAGGGTCTCCGAGATGGTGTCGAGCAAGGCTTCGGCCCGCCGCACGAAGCAGGCAGTACCCATACAGACTTTCAACTGGAAGCGTCCCCGGGGAGTCGTCGTGAAGAAGTGGTAGAAACTGACCACCCCGTAGACCTGGATCGGCGAGAGACCGAGGCTGGCCGCCACATATTCCTGGATATGGAATGGCAGATAGCCGACCTCTTCCTGCACGCGGTGCAGAAGCGAGATCAGGCGTTCCTTGCCGCCGGGATTCTGCGAGAGGTAGTCGTCGACGACCTGGCGGGCCTCGGCGGCACCCTCCTCCTCGTCGGCTCGGACCTCGCTCCCATAGAATTCGTGGCTGGGCGCGCCATCGCCACCTGCCGGACCCCAGTGCATCCGCTCGTTCATTCCGTCCTCCGAAGCTCGACTGCAAGAGCCTTCTCGCTACTCTCAAGCAGGATCGCGGAGCCATCACCACTCCAGGGCAAGACGACCGATCCATCCCTCACCGTGCGATCCACACGCGCCCGAAGCATAACCTCTTTGCTCCCGCTGGAGATCCTCACCAGCTCGCCGCTGCGCAGATCCCAGCGGTCCGCATCGGCGGGACTGACCCGCACGGCCACCGCGGGCGAAAGATCGAGGAGTAGCGGGGAGCGGAACGTCATCGTTCCCGAATGGAACAGTTGTGGCGAGACGTCGAGCAGGACACCCTCCCACGGAATCGAGTCCGTCGCCGTGGGAGGCGCAGCGAAGGAGACTCTGGCGGGAGCCTCCGGCGGCCAGCTCACCAGGGACGAAATCTCCTGCTCGAGTTGCTCTCCCTCCGGGAGCGCGACGCCGAGGCGCCGCGAGAGCTCGAGGAAGAGATCACCATCCTGAGGAAGCTGGCCTTCTGGAGCAAAAACGCGATTGAGCTTCCTGCGCCGGGCATCGAGCCCCACGACGGAGCCCGTGCGCTCGCCGAGGATCCTCACGGGGAAGACAACATCCGCTAGACGAGCGCTCGCCGTCAGGAAGGCATCGAACACGATGACCGTTCCCGCTCCTTCGACCGCTTCCCGGCCTGGACATTCGTTGGGCCAGCCGTTGACCGGATCCTGTCCCACAAGGAGGAGCACGCCCACTTCTTTCGCGCACAGACTCTTGCAGAGTTCGACATGATCCCAGCCAGGGCCCTCCGGCACGGACGTACCCCAGAGCTCCTCGATCTCTCGGCGCTGAACGGGTGACGACAGCTGCCGGTGGCCCGGGAGAAGCCGCGGATGAAGTCCGACATCTACGATCCCCTGCACGTTCGACTTCTCGCCCAACACGAGCAATCCGCCACGCCGAGCGTCGTCGCCACCGGCCAGGAGCGCGAGCAGGCGGCTCGCCGCCAAGACGGCTTCCGCCTCATCCCCCGGGATGCCGATCCCGGTAACGACGGCGAAAACCAGGCTCTCCGCCTCCAGCAAGCGATCGACCAAGGTCTCGACGACGGCCGGCGCGATGCCGGTCTGCGCTTCGATCCGTTCCGGCGTGTAGGCCTTCACACCGTCTGCCCATGCAGCAAAACCGGGATCCGGCTCGCAAGACTCGGCAAGAGACGGGGTCCTCTCGAGGATCCGCGCGGCAACCCCATGGAGCAGCTGATCCTCGCTCCCGGGGTAGAGCGGCAGATAGAGCCCCGCGTGGCGATCCAGACCTCCCGAGAGGCCGTGAGCGAGAATAAAGTCCCGGCCTCGCTGGAGCTTCCGTTGAACGAGTTCCGTCTTGACGAGCGGATGAGTGCGCGTGGGGTCTCCACGAAGAACAAGGACGAGGTCCGCTGAGGCAAGATCCTCATAGCCCGCCGTGGAACTCGCAACACCCGTCGCGGCGAAGGCACCGTCGACGAGAGCGCGGGTTCCTCCGACCGGGCCAGAACAAATGTGGGGCGACCCGAGGACTGAGCGCATGAAACGCTGCATCAGGTACGCATCCTCGGTCGTCAGGCGAGACGTTCCGAGACCCACGACCTTCTCGCCCCCTTCCATCGCGCCCTTCAGCGCGCCGGCGGCCTTCTCGAGCGCTTCTTCCCAACTCGCCTCCTCGAGGCGGCCGTTCTTC
This sequence comes from Acidobacteriota bacterium, assembly GCA_024763475.1. Lineage (GTDB taxonomy): Bacteria > Acidobacteriota > Polarisedimenticolia > J045 > J045 > JANTFM01. Next base: position 5,357 of record JANTFM010000211.1, read on the forward strand.
CGCACCAGCGGCATACTCAGACGGCCGGACGACTTGAGGAGATCCCATCCCAGCCAGCCTTTCACGCAGAGCTTGCCGTGATTCGGACCCTGGTCAATGGCTGGAATCGCGGCCTGCGGCACATCGTTGTAGGTCTCCAACTGAAGCTGGCAGCCACTCGAGCAGAACGAGCAGGTCGTCGTCGTCGACGTCCGCAGGAACGCAGGGACCTCACAGGTGTAGGGACGCGCCACGAGGGCCGCCACGGGACAGGCATTGACGCATTGTCCGCAGAACTCACAGTCGAGAGAGCGCCCGCTGAAGGTTGCCACCTGGGCCCCGAGTCCGCGACCTTGCAATCCGATCGCGGCCACGCCCTGGACTTCCTCGCAGATGCGTACGCACTTCCCGCAGATGATGCACTTCTCGGGGTCACGAACGATGATTCGCGACTGGGTGTCGGCGGGTGCCCGCACGAGTTCGAAGGGTAGCTCCTGGTCTGGCACACCATACTCGTAGACCAGGTCCTGCAATCGGCAGTCTCCCCGCCGGTCGCAGACTGGGCACTCCATACGGTGATTGAGTATGAGGAGCTGAAGCTGCATACGCCGGGACGCGATGACCTCGGGGGGATCGGTCTCGATCTTCATCCCGGGTTGGACGGGAGTCGAGCAGGAGGGGATCAGGCCACCTCGACCATCGCGCCGTGCCACCACGCAGAGACGGCACCCCCCGTAGGGGGTGAGCCGATCGTCGTGGCAGAGGGTAGGAACCGTGATCCCGTGCTCACGCAGAGCGTGCAGCAGGAGCTGTTCCTTCGGGACCTCGATCTCCTCGCCGTTGACGGTGATCGTGACCAGATTGTCCGCCATCTTCGTAGACCTCACTCGGAGTCCAGAGGCCGGAGCCTCTTGAACTGCCACTTCGCCTTGAGCCGATTAACGTAGCGCCCCAGGAATCCGGGGGGCGCCTGCGCCGCCTTCTTCTCGAAGTCCTTGGAGTAGAGGAAGTCGAGGATATGGATGGACTCCTTGCCACAGCCCTTGAGCGCCATGCGGCACCCCGCGCAGTAGGTGATCATCGGCAACGGAGATTCTGAACTCCTGCGCTTGGAAACGGCCTGCGAAAGTTCCGGATCCACCGGATAGATCATGCCGCCGAAACCACAGCAGCGAGCCTTCTCCTTGTTGTATTCGACGTCCTCGATCGCAGCTCCCCCACCCTCGAGGATCTTGCGCACGGAAGAATGCAGACTCGGCGCGTGTCGGCCCTTGCACGAGTCATGGATCGAGACCCGCGCCCCATTGCGCTCCTGGGGAGGCTCCCACACGTCGGCGAGCTGCTCCCAAATGGTCGAGACCCTGACGTCAGGCATTCCCTCTTGCAGATAGTGCATACAGTCCGGGCACGCGGTCCAGACCTCCTCGGCACCGACCGACTCGATCATCTCGTACATCTTTTTCCTGTTGAGAGCGTCGTTCTCCTCCATTCCCAGAAGACCGACCGGCGCGCCACAGCAGATCTGCAGGACACCGGTGTCGGGGTAATGCCTGCGGATCTGGTTGTAGATCTCGACCGTCAGGCCGGGGGCCGTTGCGGGGAGACCACAGCCGGTAAAGAAGAGCGCCTTCGCCCGGGTTCTTCCGGGCGCGGGCATGACGTGGGAGAAGAGATCCGAGACGCCGACCTTCCAGTACGAGACGATCCCCTTGTGCACGTCGAGAGGACCGATTCCGGCCTTCACGGCCTCCTGCCGCGCCGTCAACAGCATCTTGCCGGTGTCGAGCCCTTCGGGGCAGACCGCTTCGCAGAGCGAGCAGATG
>JANTFM010000212.1 GCA_024763475.1 Acidobacteriota bacterium
TCGAAACGCCTGATGCTCTCGACCTCGTCACCCCAGAGCTCGACTCGAAGCGGCCCCTCCTCTTGTGGCGGCCAGATATCAAAGAGACCCCCTCTGCGAGCGAACTCTCCTGGAGCAGAGACAACATCGACAACCCGGTAGGCCGCGGCGACGAGCTCGCGGGCCAAGGTGTCCAGGTCGACAGGCTTGTGCCGGCTGATGTCTTCGCCCCAGTCGCCAATGGCGCGAGGACCCGGCACCGGTGTCAGGAGAGCAGCCACCGGCAGGACAGCGATGAGCGTCTCTCCCCGCACCAGGCGATCAAGGATGGCAACCCGCTCCGCAGCAAGCGCCGGGTGGGCCGGCATCGCGCGAAAAGGATCTGCATCGAGGCGCGGAAAACGGAGAACAGCAGGCCCACCCGTAGCCTCGAGAAGCTCGCGGAGATCACTGGCCAGTTCGATCGCATCCTTGTCTTCCGGGGTCACGATCAGCGCCGGCCGGTCGAGAGAATCGAGCGAGGCCACCAAGGCGAGCAGGCGGGCCGTAGGCGCCATCGAAATCGCGCGAAGCGGCCCCGTGCGCGCAGCTCTCCGTAGGGCCTCGCATGCACTAGGCCCGATCAGATTGCTGATCCACTCCGGCACGATGTTCTTCGCACTCATAGGAACCGGGATAGAATGGCGCAGAGTGACTTTGAACGCTACGTTTCGAGGGGGGTGGTGGAGCATGCTCCAAGACCCGAGGGCGGAATATGCCGGAGAAGACCGTCATTTTGACCCATGATGGGAGCCTGACGGTCTGCAAGACGCAGATCGACTGGCAGCGGGATCTCCGCGTGACATGGGCCGATACGGTTTCAGGCAAAGGTCACGAGGTGGAGTTCCCCGCTGAGAAGAACTCGTTGGCACTCGAGGGCCTCGACCCCTCCCATACCTACAGTGTTCGCGTCTCCCGTCCCGGACTGGTGCATAAGCTCACGAGCACGCCATCTGAGATCCTGGTGCAGCCCGTCTCGACACCCTTGACGGTCATCATCACCGGATCCGGGCGCTGCGGGACGCAGTCCCTTGCGCGCTATCTGGACAACCTTGTCTTCGAGAGTGGCCAACCAGTCGATGCGCGCCATGAGACTCTCTCGGAGTACATCCTTCCGCTGATCATCAGGAAGGATTTCGACGGCGTCCGCAGGATCCTCTCCGGCTTTGGACACCAGGTCGAGGCCGCGCCCTATCTCTCCATCGTGCCGGAGACCATCGAGGCCAAACATATCGTGCACCTGACTCGAGACGGACGGCGTGTCGTACAGTCCGGAGTCAATCGCGGCTGGTATCAGAACGACAGCAACTGGAACAAGATCAAGCCGCGCCTGGCCGAAGACGTCTTTGCCAGCTCCTGTCACCTTTGGACCCTGACCAACCAGAATTCGGCGAAGGTCAGCACGACGACGGTCCGCATGGAAGACCTCTCTCAGTCTCCCGAGTCCTGCTCTGCTCTGCTCTCCGAGCTTGAGATCGAAGCGACGAAGCGACCGTTCCCCCAGGCGAACCGTGGCAAGGCACCGTCGGGCTTCGACGCTTGGACCAGCGGGCAGAAAGACCGCTTTCGCGAGATCTGTGGCGGGGTGATGAACGTCTACTACCCGGGGTGGGAGAGCGAGTGGTGAGTCTTTCGCTCGCGGGAACCTTGGTGCGGAAGGTCGAGAGAACACCCCCTCTTCAGTATTGAAGCAGCATCTTGCCACCCTCTGGGGGAGGACCTTCGGTGTAGCTTCAGAACCGGCTGGTGGCCGGTGGAGACCGGTGAAGGACCAGATGACCCTCGCGGCGCAATCGGGGGGGAGGACTGGTCGGGCGAAAGCCCAGGCTGCGGTAGAGACGGAGCGCGGGGCGATTGTCCGGACGAACCTGCAGCCAGATCGGCATGCCTTCGGCATCCGTCGCCTTGAGAACTCTCCGAAGGAGCCAGGATCCCACTCCCAGGCCTCGGTAGGGCCGCAACACCCGCATGGTGTGGAGCAACAACCCACCCTCGATTGACGAGAGGATCAGACCTCCCCTGGCACGGGAGCGGGTGCGGCAAAGCCAGATCTGTTCGAGAGTCTGCTCCAGGTTCTGGCGGGTGGCGAAATCCCCGTAGACGTGGCGCCAGCACTCTTCGTGGTCTTCTCCGGGAGGGAGCAACTCCAGCCGAGGCAGGAACCAACGGCGGCCGGCCGCATGCCACAAGGGGTTGCCTTCCAGAAGATCGCTCAGGACACGCGCGAGGCGCCTGGCGGCGGATATCATCTCAACCCCGCGAAAAACGCTGCCGAATACGTTCGGCCAACGACGTGGTCGAAAGTCCCTCTCTCAGTGCGACGCGAAGCAGCTCCCCACCCCAGCTTTGTAGTTCTCGCGCACCCACGATCTCGTGCTCAGCCCAGTCCCCCCCCTTGACGAGGATCTCCGGCTCGAGGGCGAGGATCGTCTCGAGAGGTGTGTCCTCGTCGAAGATGACGACCGCATCGACGGGCTCGAGCGCGGCGAGGAGTTCGGCGCGCTCGTTCTCGGGAACAAAGGGGCGAGGCGATCCCTTGAGCCGTCTCACCGAGGCATCGCTGTTGACAGCAACAACGAGAGCATCTGCCGCTCGGCGCGCCTCGACGAGGACCTGTATGTGGCCCGCATGGAGAAGATCGAAGCACCCGTTGGTCAGGGCAATACGGCACCCCTCCAGGCGCAGATCATCGCGCCAGCGGCGCGCCAGCTCCAGCGTGTACGAAGAGACGTTCACGCCTACTTGCTGAGGCTCTGTTGGGCGGCCCTGGTTTCCTTGAATTTCTCGAACGAGACGATCTCGCCACCCAGGACCGCGAAGACCCTCGGCGGACGCACCACATCGCCATTCTGGTTGAACTGGATCTTTCCGGTTACGCCGTTGTGATCGATATGGCTCAAGGTGACGACGATCTCATCCGCTGTGAGAACCGAAGTCTCTTCCATCGCATGCGCGAGAACCTCGACGGCATCGTAGGCATGGGCGGCATAAGTATCGGGATCCTCTCCGAAGCGCTTGCGGTATTCATCGATGAAGGTGCAGACATCAGGGTCGGTCGAAGCGCAGTCGAAGTACACCTGAGGGAAGACGAACCCTTCGGCAGCCGAACCAGCCTTTTGGACGATCTCCCGCGTGACGGCCGATGTGCCCAGCATCACCGGTTTGTCCTTGAGCTCATCCAACGCGCGAAGAAGCTGTGCGGTCTGGTCCACGTAGGCCGCGAGATACACCGCATCGGGCTTGCTCTTCTTCACCTGCGAAACGATCTTCTTGATCTGCTCAGGGCTGAGCAGCTCCGGGATATCTTCCCGGTAGACGACCTCACGAACACCGGCCTCGTAGTGATCGGTGAAGACAGCCGCGATGTCCTGCCCGAAAGTGTCATCCGACGCAATGACGGCAACTTTGGTCCAGAGCATTTCGCGACAGAAACTGGCCATGCGGAATCCCTCGACGACATCGGAGGGATACACCCGATAGAACCACTTCCCGCCATCGTCGGAGAGGCGGGGGCTCGATGCTGAGGGACTGATGACGATGATCTGGGCCTTGTCGATCTGGGGTACGAGGGACAGCGCCACAGTCGAGGTTCCCGGTCCGATGATGGCTGGAACCTGTTGGTCCAACAGCTGCTGGAAGGCGACTTGGGCCTGGTTCCCGTTCGTCTTCGTGTCTCGGAACTCCGCGCGAAGCAGGTGCCCACCCGAGACACCACCCGCCGCATTCAGCCTGTCCACTGCGAGCTCGACGCCTTGTCGAATCGTCCTCCCGTAGGGAGCCGCTGGGCCGGTTTCGGGAAGCAGGACACCGATCGTCACCGGTTTTGGCTCGCCACAGGAGGCCGCCAGAAGTGCCACAGCGGATAACAAGAGTAGGATCAATGTGTTCCAAACGAAGCTACGCTGGGAGACCTGGGGACGCATAGGTCACCTCCTTCGGGCCGAATTGTAACTCATACCTGTCAACAATACACGAGCCAGTTACTTAGCGTTTCTCCTACCAAAGCGCCCGTGCTTTCCTGGGCTCGTGTCCTGTCAGGACGCTTCGCCTGCCCTCGAGGCCTCTGGCGAGGCGGGCCGACAACGTCAATCCGGGAGTATGAGGAGGAGGCCCAACGCAGCCAGGACCGCCGATCGGATGCCGAAACACACAGCGCAGTCCGTGGAACACAGCAGCCCGCGAGCTTTTCGAGGACGCCCCCGACCTCGAAGTCCTCGCGGCAAAAAAACGAGTCCTTGCGGCGGAGCAGACTTCGGCGCGTGAACTCGACACCGGACGCACTCGCCGTGCAGTACCAGTTCACAAAAACCTTCGGCGTGCTTATTCCTGAAGGACCTGGGCCATAGAGGGCGAGGCAGACCTCACCCCGCCGATCCCTTGCCGAGCGAAACCGAGTCGCTTCGACCCCGGATGCGCGCATCTCGGCGCCGAGCGCCTGGCCCGAAGCGTCATCAACGGGAGAGGAGATCTGCTCCTCGAACTCCGCGAAGGGCAAATGGGTCAGATCGATCGCGTGATCTGTGGCCACGAGACTACGGAAGCTGGTCAGCTCGACTTCGATCCGTTCAATCGACGCCGCACTGCCGCGTAGGAACACGAGACGGTAGTGGGCAGCCTCCGCCAGTGCCGTGTGTTCAAGAAGAGCCCCGTACCACAGTGAGGGCTCCTGGCGGGTACCGAAGCACGACCCATGCCTCCGGGGGTGGGAAGCGGCAACACGCAACAGCGCCTTGCACAGCACCTTTCCGGCGTCGAGATCCCCCCCGGGGTTCGCAGGATCGACTCTCAGCTTGTCTCGCCCAGGACACCGATTTCACATGAAAGATTCTATGTCTTGACATGTAATAGCAAGCATCCTCTACCCAGAAAATAACCAGTAAACGCGCGAGCTAAACGCCACGCTACAGCCTATAGTGACCTTGCAGTGTCTTGAACATAATCCCACGTCTGTCAGGCGATTCGCCCAATGGAGGATTGAGCCATGGCCACCAAGATTCGAGACAAGGATATCCTTGCCTATCATGAACTTCCTCGTCCCGGAAAGACCTCCGTCAAGCCCACTAAACCGTGTCTCACGCAGCGGGACCTCTCGATCGCCTACACCCCCGGCGTGGCCTTGCCCTGCCTGAAAATCGAGAAAGATCCGTCCCTGGCATCCCGTTATACGAATCGCTCGAACCTGGTCGCGGTGATCACCAACGGCACCGCAGTCCTCGGACTGGGAGACATTGGCCCGCTGGCCGGAAAGCCGGTAATGGAGGGCAAGGGTGTCCTCTTCAACCGCTTCGCTGGAATCGATGTCTTCGATATCGAACTCGATACCAAGGATGTGGAGGAGTTCATCAGCGCCGTGCGCTTGATGGCACCGACGTTCGGTGGCATCAACCTTGAGGATATCAAGGCTCCCGAGTGCTTCGAGATCGAGGAACGTCTCGAAAAAGAACTCGACATTCCCGTCTTTCACGATGACCAGCACGGCACCGCCATCATCGCCACCGCAGGCATGATCAACGCCCTCCATCTGCAGGACAAGAAGGCGGAGGAAGCCCGGATCGTCATTCTTGGCGCCGGCGCAGCAGGAATCGCCATCTCGAACATGATGCTCGGCATCGGCGTTAAGCGGGAGAACTGCCTGATGGTCGACCGCCGAGGCGTCATCTACACCGGGCGCGAGCAGGGGATGAACCGATACAAGGAGAGAGTTGCGGTCGAAACCGACGCCCGCACCCTGGCGGACGCGATGAAAGACGCCGACATCTTCCTTGGCGTCTCGGGACCCAATCTCGTCACCAACGAGATGCTGCTCTCGATGGCACCCAACCCCATCATCTTCGCCATGGCAAACCCAGACCCTGAAGTCTCCTATGAGCTCGCGCGCGAGCTGCGGCCGGATTCGATCGTCGCCACCGGCCGCTCCGACTACCCGAACCAGGTCAACAACGTCCTCGGTTTCCCCTTCCTGTTCCGCGCGGCCCTCGATGTGGGCGCTCGAGAAATCAACATGCCGATGAAGGTCGCCGCAGCGCACGCGCTCGCGAAGCTGACTCGCGCAGACATCCCCGATGAGGTGCTACAGGCCTACGACATCGAGGAGTTGCGCTTCGGCCCTGAGTACATCATCCCGAAGCCCCTCGATTCCCGCGTGTTGCTCTTCGTGGCCCCCGCAGTTGCGGAAGCCGCCGTCGAGTCAGGGGTTGCAGACCCCGCGAAGTGGCAAGGCCTTGAAGCCTATCGCAACAAACTCGGGCGCTTCCTCGGCCCGGCCTGGCGTGTCATGGGCACCTTGGCGGACCGGGCCCGCCGACATTCCGCCCGCCTCGTCTTCTGCGAGGGAGAGAATCAGCATGTCGTCCGCGCAGCCCAGCGCATGGTCGATGAGAAGATCTGCCGACCCATTCTCATCGGACGCGAGCGGGTGATTCGTGAGATGGCCGAGGAGCACGACCTTCCTCTCGACGGCGTCGAGATCGTCAACCCGAAGCACTCGGAGCACAGAAAGCATCTCCGCGACCGCTACTACGCATTGCGTCAGCGCCGAGGGGTCGCGCCGCGTACCGCGGAGCGCCGCATCCTCGACCCGACGATCTTCGGCATGATGATGGTGGAGGAGAGCTTGGCAGACGGGCTGGTCGGCGGAATCAACCGCAGCTACCGGCAGATCGTCACCCCCGCCCTTGAGATCATCGGCCCCCGACCCGGCGTCAAGAACGTGGCCTCGACCGTTGTCGCGATTCATCAGGAGCATCTGTACTTCCTCACCGATCCGTCACTCAACATCTTCCCCGAGCCGCAGGCGATCGCGGAGATGGCGATATTGACCGCAGAGACCGCCAAGAAACTCTTCCACGTGGAACCGCGCGTCGCTCTGCTCTCCTACTCCAACTTCGGCAGCGTCAAACACCGTGACGCACGACGGATGGCCGACGCACTCGAGATCATAAGGGAAGCCGACCCGGAGCTAATCGTCGACGGCGAAATGCGGCTTGGCACGGCGGTCTGCCCGGAAACCGCGGCCGTCTTCCCCCACTCCCGCATCCAGGGTGACGCCAATGTCCTGGTTTACCCCTGCCTCTCCTCCGCCAATCTCTCCTACATGTTGCTCGCTCATTTCGCCAAGGCG